>CALZEK010000028.1 GCA_945639745.1 uncultured Bacillaceae bacterium | reverse complement strand
GTAAACAAAGTACTATCAACAATGAATAATAAATTATTTACCTCTGCTACATCGGCAATACTTTTTAAATTAGCGACATTCATTAAAGGGTTAGTCGGTGTTTCAATAAAAATTGCTTTCGTTGTCGACTCAATTAATTCAGCTATATCTTTTCTACCATCCCAATAGGTAAAGCTAAAATTGTATTTGGCTTTAAAATTTTCAAACAATCGGTAAGATCCGCCATAAATATCTCGGGAGATAATAAAATGACTTCCTGTTTTAAATTTAGCGAAAACAAGTTGAATGGCAGCCATACCTGAACTACAAGCAAATGCTTTATCGCCGTTTTCCAGTTTAGCTATGTGATTTTCTAAGACATCACGAGTTGGATTACCTGTGCGGATATAGTCATAACCATCAGTTTGACCAATTTTTGTATGACGATAAGCTGTTGATAAATAAATCGGTGTAGCAATTGCTTGATTAGCTTCGTTTCGTTCATTTCCTATTTGAACTAATCTTGTTTCACGACTAAATTGATTTGACATTTAACTCCTCCTTAATTGATTAAGAAGCAATAAATCACAAAAAGCCCCTTCTTATTTATACATAAATAAGAAGAGGCCGTTAATTGTAGATTTCTCTTCTTATCTGTCAAACGTAATAGCTTGCTGGAATTGGCACAGTACTTAGATTAAGTCTGTTGCCGAGGCTTCAAAGGGCCAGTCCCTCCACCTCTCTTGATAAGAGTTTTGAATCAATTTATTAAGTTGTGATTAGTAATATACTACGCGCTTTTATAATTGTCAAACTATTTTGATAAATTAATTAATTTATTGTAAATAATAAGGAGTGTAATCCCTTGCTAGTTATGCCTTATAAAAAAATAAATTTATTTAAAAAAATCCGAACTTACAGATCATGTAAGTTCGGATAAATAATTGTTTATAGGTATTCTTTTCTTAATTCAGCCGGGCTTTTAGGATGGATATATCCTGGGCCTACTTCATAAACTGTCTTAGCACCCGATTGACCTTCTTTACTTAAGCGGTAAGCAGCTCTTGCATAAGCAACAAGGACACTTGCTGTAAATTCGGGATTACTTTCTAATTTTAAACTATATTCAATAATTTGATCATTTTTATCTGTTCCTGTTTTACCACTATGGATGACAAAACCACCATGCGGCATCTTATTATGATCACGTTGTAGTTCTTCTTCTGTAATAAAATGTACTGTCGTATCATATTCATCAAAGTAATTTGGCATTGTTTTAATTGCTTTTTCAACAACTTTAGGATCAGCATCTGCTTCTAAAACAACATAACATTCACGTTTATGACTACTTGTCTTTGTTAATTCAGGATTATTACCTTGTCTTACTTCATCCATTGCTTCATTTGAGGGTAATGTATATTGAACACCTGCTTTAACACCTTCCACACGACGAACAGCATCTGAGTGACCTTGACTGAGTCCTTTCCCCCAAAACGTGTAGGTATTTCCTTCTTGAAGGACGGCTTCTGCCATAACACGGTTAATTGAAAATAAGCCTGGATCCCAACCAACCGAAATAATGTTAACATGACCACTTTCTTTAGACACTTCATTAACTGATTCAAAATACTCAGGAATTAACGCGTGGGTATCATAACTATCTACTGTATTAAATAATCTTGCAAATGCTGGTGTTTGTTCAGGTAAATCAGTTGCTGAACCTCCACATAAAATCATCACATCAATTTTATCTACATAATCTGTTGCATCATCAATATGTAAACTTTTCACGTTTTTATCAACTGTTTCAACCGAACCACGACGCGAAAATACAGCGACAAGTTCCATATCAGGCTGCTGACTAATCGCAAGTTCAGCACCTCTACCTAAATTACCGTATCCTAAAATACCGACTTTTATTTTTTCAGACATATTACTCCTCCTTAAATTAACTACTACTTTTATAATAACGGTTTCACCGTATGACTGCAATCAACACGCAAGATTTAAACCAACTCGACCAGTCCCTTTATAATCTGTTATACTAAAGAGGAAGAAAGATAATGGAGGGATGAATAATGCGATTAGCAAATAAAAGAGTTATTGCTCTTGTCGATCACGACTTTGAAGACCTTGAGCTCTGGTATCCCATTTTACGTTTGCAAGAAGAAGGTGCGACTGTTCATTTAATTGGACCGCGTGCGAAACAGACATACATTGGAAAATATGGTGTGCCTGCTGAATCTGATTTTGGCTTTAAAGATTTACAAGCATCTGCTGGTAATTATGATGGGATTTTAGTCCCTGGCGGCTGGGCTCCTGATCAATTAAGAAGATATCCTGAGGTTTTACAATACATTCAAGAAATGGATAAAGCCAAAAAAGTCATTGGTCAAATTTGTCACGCTGGTTGGGTATTAATATCTGCTGATGTTTTAAAAGGTAAAAAAGTAACGAGTACACCAGGTATTAAAGATGATATGACAAATGCTGGTGCTACCTGGGTTGATGAGCCTGTTGTTGTCGATGGTCATTTAATTTCAAGCCGTCGTCCACCTGACTTACCCCCTTATATGAAAGCTTTTACTGATAAATTAGCAGAATAAAAAAGAGCACTTTTATAAAGTGCTCTTTTTATTTTTAATTAGTTTTTTATTGATGCGATCTGGCTTTGCTTGTGTAAAAAAAGCTTAAACATAAGAAAAACCATGCAAGTGAAATCACAATCGCTCCGATAATATCAGTCGCATAATGTGCATCTAACATTATTCTGCTTAAAGCAACCAATAATAAAAGAACAATTGAAGCTGTAATCGCAATTGTTTTAACCATTGTCTGCTTTAATCCATGAATAGCTAAATAAATAATGAATAAAAATAAGATTGTTGCTCGCATCGTATGTCCGCTTGGAAAACTATATGATTGTAATTCAAAGGTATAATCAAACACTTCAATAAACGATACTTCATCATCTGGACGAGCCCGTTTAACGAGTAATTTTAAGGTTAAATTTAAAATTACCCCACCTACCGATAAAACAAAAAAGAAAAAGAAATGATGCCAATAACGTTTGATTAAAAAATAAAGTCCTATTAAAACAGTAACGAGTAAAATAACTTCACTTGATCCTATAATCGAAGCAAAGTTCATCAATTGATTAATCAAAGTGTTTGTTTGTTGATCAGCCCAGTTGGCAAAAGCTTCATCTAGCGTCACGCCTAAATTTCCTGATGTGATGTTGGCAACAAAAATAAATAAAAGTGAGAAAATTACCGCTAATAATAAAAAAGTTGTTTTACGTGATGTCATATTTATACCTCATATCTTCATAGTTACAGTACTTGTCAATATATTACAAGATATCGTCTCGATATACAATCAATTTTGTAAATAAGCTAACAAACATCAGTTTAATCGCTTTTCTAACTTAGTAAGCATCTTATTTGCCCTTAACATACCCTCCGTGGTATATTTATTTGCGATGGGAGTTAAAGTTAGTTTTTAACTCTTTGATAAAATTAAAAATAATGAACGATTAATTTGAGGAGGAATATTTAATGGCTAATATGAAAATGCAAGTATCAGGTAAAAGTGAAGGTATGAAGACGATTGTAAAGGCAGGTAAACATACAATTATTGTTGATGAAGCTGAACAAATGGGTGGAGATAACGCAGGTGCAAACCCATTACAGTATCTGTTAACAGCACTTTCTGGTTGTACGAACGCTGTTGCACACATGGTTGCAAAAGAAATGGAATTTGATTTACAAGAACTTAATATTAAAGCCTCAGGTGAATTCGATCCAAGAGGATTTATGGGTGACCCTGATGTACGTAGTCATTTCCAAACAGCTAAACTAGAAGTAAAAGTGACTACATCAGAATCAGAAGAGCGTGTGAATGAACTTAAAGAAAAAGTAACAGCTCGTTGTCCTGTTTATAGCACATTTGCTGCTGCAGACATTGAAATGACAGATGTTTGGACAATTGCATAAATAAAGATAAAAAAGCGAGCAAGCAAGGAAATTTATTCCTTGCTTGCTCGTTTTTTAATGACTTATTTTTTTACAACATTATCTATCTCATAAGGTCCATCGTCTTGTGCGTAGTATTTATCATAACGTACTTTAAATTTATCATAGATAAATCCAAAGAGCACTTTTAAAATAGCATATCCTGGTATACCAAGAATGACCCCAAAAATACCGAATAAATTACCACCAATTAGTAATACAAATATAATTGTGAGTGGATGAATTTGCATGGTACGTCCCATAATATTTGGTGAGACAAAGTTTCCTTCTAAAAATTGAACAGCTGCCCAAACAATCGCTAATTTAAGTAACATAAATGGTGAATCAACAACTGCAATCACAATTGCTGGTAATATTGCAATCATCGGCCCAATATATGGAACAACGCTTGTTAATGCGGCAATGATTGCTAAGATAATGGCATATTCTAAACCAATAATTAGATAACCAATATAGAGTAATACACCTATAACGATTGCGACAATGATTTGACCTTGAATGTAGGCACCAACCTGATTATCCATATTATTTAAAATCTTATCAACATCTTTTCTAAATTTAGGTGGTAATGATTGAATAAAGAATCCTTTAAATGTTTCGCCACCTTTTAATAAGAAAAATAAAACAAATGGAAAAGTAAACAGGGCTACAAAAACATGTGTTACGGTACTTGCAATGTTTTTAATTCCTGTAAAAACACCGCCCATATACTCTTGAATCAGATTTGGTAAATCACTAAATGCTGAAGATAACCACTCAACACCATCCTCATAATATGATTCCATGAATGAATTTTTAAATAAATTTTCTAAATTACCACTTAATTGCTGGAGATAGCCCGGTGTTTCTATAATTAAATCATTTACTTGTTTTTCTACAGATGGAAATACTAGAAATACAAGACCTGTAATAATTCCACCGATACTTAATATAATAATAATAATTCCCCAAAGTCTTTTTATATGTAACTTTTCTAGTAAATTAACGATTGGATTTAATAAATAGTAAGCTATGAAGGCTAATATAGCCGGAGGTGCTACAGTTGATAAGATGACACCTAATGGGTAAAAAACAAATGACACTTTAGTATAAATAAAAATCATCATGCCAACTAAGATCAAAACAAGTAATAAAAACAATAAGTTTCGACCACCTAAAAACTTTATAAAACGCGTTTGTTCTTTCATCATTTAAGCCTCTTTTCATATAAGTAATATCATTTATTACCCTTTTTTTAAAAAAATAAACATTTTAGATTATAAAAAACCAGGTTTAAAGGATGTCGACATCCTTCAAACCTGGCTCTTAAAGTCATTTATAGAGACGCCTCATAAATTGATTTAACCGCTTCTGCTAATGTCTGGTTAAATGTTTCATCACTTTGATCAACACGTAAATCTTGTGTTAACGCACGTGAGAAGCTCGCAATGACTCCATCATTTTGTTTTAATTTATTGTTTGCATCTTCTGTTGTATACCCGCCTGATAAAGCTACTACGCGAATAACATTTGGATGTTCAACTAATTCTTTATATAGATTAGGCTCTGTTGGGATTGTTAATTTTAACATGACTAATTCATCAGATTCTAATTTGTTTAGTTCTGATAGAATTTCATCTTTCATAAAGCTTTCAATTTGTGCTTTTTCTTCACTATGAATATCAACTTCTGGTTCGATAATTGGTACAAGGTTTGCCTTAATAATTTGTTTACCAATATCAAACTGTTGTTTAACAACTTCTTTAATTGCTTCTTCATTATAACCTTTAATGACTGAACGCATTTTCGTACCAAAGATATTACGTTCGTTTGCACGTTTTAATAATTCATCTAATTCAGGCATTGGTTTCATTAATTGAGAACCATTGACTTCATCAGCTAAACCTTTATCAACTTTTAAGAATGGAACAACTTGTTTTTCATGAGCTAAATAATCCGCTGTATACATACCATCAATCTTACTGTCCATTGTTTGTTCAAATAAAATCGCACCAATGATTTGATCAGGATTAAACGATGGCGATGTGATAATGCGCGTACGCATCTCATGAACTAACTTAAACATGTCGTCTTCATTGTCATACTTATCTTCTGTTACACCATATGCTGCAAGTGCTCTTGGTGTACTTCCACCACTTTGGTCTAGTGCAGCAATAAATCCTTTGTTATTCTTAATCTTATCTAAATGTGCTTGATTCATTTCACTCACTCCTCATGTTTTCTTTAACAGAAATGATCTCTGCTGAATCTCCGTAATGACTCCGAACGGTTTTTCGAGCAGCTATTTGAGTACGCGCAGTTACATGTTTTGTTTTAATTTCTCCATTGATTTTTAAAGTAACGAGAAAGTATTTAGCTCCACATTGCATCTGCATTCCTCATTTCTGTAGACATTCTATTCATTATTGTAGCAAATATTAGTAAAAAGTGAAATATTACATCGTTTAAGTGAGAAAAGCCATAAAAAAGAGAACAATCATCATCCATGAATCATGCTCTCTTTGTTATTTATCTAAACAATTCTTAACTTATTAATAATATGGGCGAATTAAAAAGTAAACAACAATTCCCGTAAAACTGACATAAAGCCATATCGGCATCGTCCAACGCGATATCTTTTTATGAAGTTCATTTTCTTCATTCCACGCACGTGTAATACTTGTTAAAACAAGAGGAATAGTTGCCATAGCTAAAAGAATATGACTAACTAAAATGGTATAGTAAACATAAACAATTATTCCTTCTCCTCCAAATGAAGTGGCTGAAGCAATAAAATGAAAAATTACGTAATTAACTAAAAATAAAGCTGTTGCTACAACTGCAGCATAAATAAAGCGCTGATGTACTTTAACATTTCCACGCATAATTGCTATTAAGGCTGCTAGTAAAAAAATAAAAGCAAAACCGTTAAAAATTGCATTCATCATTGGTAATATCGTAATATCAAATGCATTAAAATCTTCTACAGGTGGTAAACTAAGCAAGATAAATATTGCGGCAATTAAAACAACAGTAATAATCGCAATAGCTAATCTATAGTCGCGTTTCGGTTTAGAATGATTTGTTTTTTTATCTTTAGACATCATGAATATATATCTCCTTGAAATTCCATGCTTCCTTTATTTTAGCATAAAACTTCATTATTAAACCAATTTAATGTATAGCAAACAGACAGACTCTTTCAATAAAAGACACTATTTGTTCATTAATCCATCACTAATCCGCCATCAACAACTAAATTTTGTCCTGTTACAGCTCGGCTCCATGGCGAAGCAAAAAATAAAGTAGCATCAGCGACATCTTTTGGTGTTGTCATTTTACCTAAAGGAGTACCTGCTTCAATCAGATCAAAGACTTCATCTGGTGTCGCTGCACTTGCATCTGTTTTACGCAATAAACCACCTGAAATCATATTGACAGCTATCCCATCTGTTCCTAATTCTTTTGCCATATTTCTTGTAAAGCCTAGTAAAGCTGCTTTACCAGTATTGTAATCATGATAGGGAACGACAGGATCTTGAAAAAGATTTGTACCGATATTAATAACCCGTCCAAAATGACCCTTTTTCATGTCAGAATGACCGGCTTGTAAGGTGTTTAAGGCAGCTCTTACACCACCTTCAAACTGTGTATGAAAGTCTCCCCAACCTAACTCATTTAACTTTTTACGGTCATCGCCATTAAAACTAAATCCAATTAAGGCATTATTAACAATTGTTGTTATAGGTGAATTAAAATGTGCTTTAGCTTGAACAAACATTTGCTGAACTGCTTCTTTATCTCTTACATCTGCTTTAACCGCAATCGCTTGATTTGTGCCAATCTCATCAACAACCTGTTTTGCTTTTTCTTCACTCGAAAAATAATTTACAACGACTTTTGCACCTTCGCGACCAAATGATTTAGCAATTTCTGCCCCTAACCCTCGACTTGCACCCGTTACTAAGACAACTTGATTTTTAATATCCATTTTCATACGCCCTTTCTATTTTTAGAAAATAAAAGAGATCACTAGGGAAAGTGATCTCTAAATGTTTAAATATCAATGATAAATAGACATAGTTATTGTCTGATAACATTTAATACGTCACTTTCCTACGGCAGTGTTAACTGCTTCAGGTTCTAAGGGTCAGATTATATCTTCTCAGCCATAGCTCCCCTAGTGATTTCTTATTCAATTAATATATAAGAATAATTATAGCACATACTTGATTAGCCTTCATTGGATTTCAATATGGTTGCTTATTTATTCTAAAATCGCTATAATACTTACTGGTAGCAATTAGGGGCATTAGCTCAGCTGGGAGAGTGCCTGCGTGGCACGCAGGAGGTCGTCGGTTCAAGCCCGACATGCTCCACTACATGAAACGCCTATACATCAATATGTATGGGCGTTTTTGATTTTAACAACTACCTTGTTAAAACCGTATTAGGCACAAATGAGGCGCAAAAAAACGTTGTTAATGGTTATAATAGATTTAAAAAGATGTAAGTACATAGAAATTTCACATTATCTTATTCCATGTAAAATCGATTTAATAAACATTCAGATTCATACTGACTATTTTCGTTTATTCTACAATCATTAGCATAGTAGCTACAGAAACTGCAGTATGAGTTATACCAGAACTATAACTACGGCCTCACTTAACAGCAATACCAAGCCTTTAGGACCTTTTCTTTTAACATCGGTACGAATTTCACTTGATATTGACATGAGGCTACTGCTACATTAAAACAACCCTCTCGACACACAAGAGGGTTGTTTTATTAGTATGTTTTAAATTAACGTTTTGAGAAGTACAAGCATATGTTTCATATATACCCAGTCTATCTCAATCCCTTTGCATCGAGATTTGAGCATACTCAAAAGGGGGCCAGACAGATGGGTATGGACTGAGACGGATTTCTCTTCCATCAATTCACATCATTTGAATAGTTGTTAGTTAGATACACAAACATGAATATTATCGATCGAATAACTCGAGAACATTACTTCTTTTTTACAATTCCTTGCTCTATTGCTAGAATTCTCGCTACTTTAGGTGCATACCATAAAACTAATAGAAGCAAAATAGATACAGGAACAGCTGCTATTACAACAAATGATTGTAATGCGTCTATCCCGCCACCGCCAATTTTGATTAAAATAATAGCAATTATTGCCATAATGACAGCCCAAAATAAACGGATGACTTTTGGCGGATCTCCTTCACCTGTCACCGCCATGGCAATAGAATAAGACATAGAGTCAACAGTTGTCACCACAAATAATGTTGTTAAAATTAAGAAGACAGAAGGCATGATGAATCCTAATGGCATCTGTTCCGCTATTGCAATAATTGCACTAGGCAGTCCTCCTTCATTTAATGGTTCACTAATGGACCCTATATTCTTTAACTCATAAAAGATACCTGTTCCCCCAAGTCCTGTAAACCAAATATTTGTTACAATAGGAGCTATAACTGCAACCACAATAAATATTTCGCGGATTTTTCTTCCATTGGATATTCTTGCAACGAATATTGATACCATAGGACCGAAGCCTATAAACCATCCAAAGAAGAAGAGCATCCAACTTCCAAGCCATGTGTTATCTCCGCGGAATGTACTAATATTTACAAAGTCAGTAATATACGTACCATAGGAAGATAAGAACGTTTGAATGATGAACATTCCTGGTCCAAATAAGAGCAAGAAGAAACCAATCACGATGATTGCATTCACATTTAGCTTACTTAAAAATTGAATTCCTTTTTCGATTCCTGTAAGGGCTGAAACAAGCACAATTGATAGTAAAATAAGGATGATTATTAATTGTGTCATGAAAATATCCGGAATGCCAAAAATGGCACTAACTCCATAACTAACTTGCAGTCCAAGGAAACCTATTGGACCAATTGTACCTGCTGCAGCACCTATAATACAAAATATATCAGCAGCTGCTCCCCATTTGCTTGTTAAAATCTTCTCTTTTAAAATAGGGTATAGAAGCGTTCGTGGTTTGAGTGGCATACCTTTGTGCTTATGTGCGTAAATTAAAATAATAGAGCTGACTGCACCATACACAGACCAAGCTGTAAACCCCCAGGACATGTAACTCTGGGCTAACGCAGGGCTGATCGCATCACTCGTTCCGCCCTCTATTCCATTGTGCATCGGTGGCACATCCAAGAAATAGTACATAGGCTCTGCTGCTGCCCAAAAGACACCACCGGCACCGAGACCGGTTGTTAAAATAACAGCTGTCCATTTGAAATAGGACATCTCTGGTTTAATCGCATCACCAAGACGGACTTTTCCATATTTTGAAGCTGCTAATACTGCACCTACAATAAAAGTCGCCAACATTAAAAATTGCCAATATGCCCCAAAGTAGCGAATGGACAAATCAAATCCCGTACTCACAAAATTACTAACGTGTTCTAAATTAATGATTGAAATTAGCACGAACATCAATAACAGACCACCACTCCACAGAAATACAGGCCAGTTAATCTTTTGACGAATCGTTCCCCAAAAGTTTTCCGTCATTATTCTCCTCCAATTTTAGTATGCAGATGTATAAACCACTTCTGAAACTACTATATTTATTACTCTTCATTCATTTTGTTCAACGTTTTAAGGTCACTTACAGGAGTTATATGTGTCACTTATACAAATACAATTAAAAAAACCATTATAAAATTACGCTTTTCATTGGTATTAATACCCAATGAGACGCATTTTTATAATGGTTATATATTAAAAGTAATAAATACACATAATCCCACAAATATACATCTGAGTGACTTTCATCATTACAAAAGTTAGGCATGTCAAGACAGTATGTATTTGTGAAGGTTCCTCCCGAATGATTATATCATATGATATAAGGAAGAAAAGTCTCCTAGAAATCTTCCCACACATAAGAGTGCACGACTAGCATATGAACAGAATAACGCTAGTATTTAAATTAACCTTGAGCAATGTTAATCATTATATCAAACATTTCATCAAAATACATCTCTTTTAAGAAAAAATAGATAATCAGCTTTTCATCATCTAGATACGCTTGTATGACACCCTGTTTATCTTACAAATGTAGTATATCTATATAAAAAAACGCAAAAAAGCACCGACATTTCTGCCAGTGCTTTAAAGGTATCTTTAGCGTTTAATCA
>CALZEK010000027.1 GCA_945639745.1 uncultured Bacillaceae bacterium | reverse complement strand
TTCACGTTCAACAGAAGGTTCGATTAGTCGCTTATAGCTATCTTCAATAGCTAGTTTAAGTATATTTACACAGGCTGCTTGATTGTGCTGTGAAATAACTTGATCTTCTAAAAAGCGAATAATTTGTTCTACCGGTGGGTTAATCGTTACTCTTAATACATCTTCTTTTTCTCCACGATTAATCGCTAAGGTACGATGCGATACAAGTGTTCGGATAGGTTCACTGTACTCATAATACATTTTAAACACTTGTTTTTCATCTAATGATTCGTCTTTTACAACTGTTTCAAGACTACCACGCTTCCACGTTTCAGTACGAATATATTCACGATAACTTGCATCTTCTGAAATCCATTCGGCAATAATATCATTCACGCCTGCTAAGACATCATCTACTTCAGTTAATTCATGTTCTTCTGAGAAGTAGTTTTGAGCTTCTCCTGACACATCTGAGATGGATTGTTCATATATTTGTTTAGCTAATGGTTCTAATCCTTTTTCTTTAGCTATTGTAGCTCTTGTTCTACGTTTTTTACGATATGGACGATAGAGATCTTCAATTCTTTGTAACTTTGTCGCAGTATTAATTTCTTTTTCTAATGACTCAGTTAACTTATCTTGTTCGTCAATTAAGCGAATCACTTCTTCTTTACGTTCTTTTAATTGTTTTGCATATTCATATGTATCTTGAATTAATTTGATTTCGACTTCATCTAAACCATTCGTCATTTCTTTACGGTATCTTGCAATAAATGGAACAGTATTACCTTCTTCCAATAATTCAATAACCTTAGTTACCGTTTGTGGTTTCACTTCAGTTTCTTTTGTTACTAAATCAATAATTTCATTATCCAATCTTAACACCTCAATTTTTTTATCTAACAAAAAAAGGATCCCGATTAAAAACGGTAAATCCCCTCTTTTTCTAACGCTTCTTTTAATGTTTTTAATGCTTGACGTTGTAATCTTGAAACGTGCATTTGGGATAAATCTAGCATTTCGGCAGTTTCTTGTTGACTCATATTATCAAAGAAGATACATTTTAATATTTCTTGTTCACGCACTGGCAAAATCGGTAAGATTTTTTCTAAAAGAAGATGTGTATCAATTTTATCATACCCTTCTTCAATATTACCAATTAAGTCTAGTATTGATACATTTCCTTCTTCTGTCCCCGATTCTTGTGGTGTGTCGGCAGATAATGATTTATAGCTACTTGTCATTTCCATCGTTTCAAGGACTTCTTCTTCTGAAACATTTAAATGCGCTGCAATTTCATTAATTTGTGGTGTCTTTTGATGTTTTTCTGTTAATTCTGTCATCGTCGCATTAATTTTAGGTCCTAATTCTTTAATGCGTCTAGGCACATGGACATCCCACGTTTTATCTCGAATGAAACGTTTAATTTCTCCAATAATTGTTGGGATTGCAAATGTTTCAAAAGTCCGATTAAATGAAGGGTCATAACGCTCAACTGCGACAAGTAAACCAATCATACCTACTTGAAATAAATCTTCATGATGGCTTTGATTTCTGGAATATTTGTGGGCAATCGAATGTACGAGTTTTTCATAATGTGTGACGACATTTTCTTTTGCGCCTTCATCATTTGGGTTCGTTTGAATCGTTTCAATCCATTCATATATTTTTTTGCCTTTATTTAGTTTTGGCTTTGTCACTATTTGTCACCTCGACTCCATTGAGATATTTAATCATATGAACAATCACGCCATAATTATTATTAACCTCAACTTTATCCATTAAAGCATTAATTAAAAATAAGCCAAAACCACCCTCCCTTAAATCATCAGTCTTTTTAACATGGTCAATCGGACCTAAGTTGTTTTTTACTTCATTTAAATCAAAACTTTCGCCTCGGTCTGATACCATGACTTCTAATCGATCATCATAAATACTAAAGCCCAGAATAATTTCACCTTTTTCATTTTCATCATATGCGTGATTAACTACATTCGTTGAAGCTTCTGAAATGGCGACTTTTAAGTCTTCAATTGCTTCATAATCAAATCCCATTCGATTAGCAATACCTGATGTTGTTAACCGAGCAACACTTACATAATCAGATTTAGCTGGTAATTTCATCTCGATATAATCTACATTAGCCATTTAAATCACCTTCTTCTGCTGAACTTACATCAATGACGTCATCTAGTCCTGTCACTTGAAATAATCTTAATAAACGCTCATTTGCTCCAATTAATTTTAATTTAGATTCCGAGTCTTCTGCATGTTTTAAGCCACTTACAAAGGTTCCGAGTCCTGTACTATCCATATATGAAACGCCCTGTAAGTCGACGATTACATCTGCATTTTTACTACTGACCAATTCATTAAGTTTATCTTTTAATTTTGGCGCTGTATAAATATCAATTTCGCCTGCTAATGTCATAATTACTTGAGAAACTTTTTCTTCTATATCTATTGTTAAATTCATTATTAAACCACCTCTACCACATTTATATCCATCCACTCATCCACTTAAACTTATTTAACTTAATAATTTACTATTTATTTTTTCTTTAAAATAATTAACGTAAAATCATCTTTTAATTCAAATTCTTTTAAATTAGCAAAATGATTATAAACAGCTGCTACATGATTTTCAGGTGATAAATACATATATTTTTTGATGACCTCTAACACTTCTTCGCGTGTAATAAAGCGATCATTATATTTACATTCTGTTACACCATCTGTTAATAAAATAACTAAATCACCTGAGTGCATTTCTTTATAGTATTCTGTATAATCTGTATGATCTAATACACCTAAAACGAGTCCTTCTGCCTTTATCTCACTAAATTCAGCTGTCTTTGCATCGTAAAAAAAGCCTGGTTCATGACCCGCTGATGCATAGGTTAGTAAATCTTTATCTGGATCAAATTCAGCGTAAAACATTGTTATAAACATATTAGATGCTACGTTTTGTTCAACAACGCGGTTTAATTGCTTTAAGATTTTTCGTGGTTTGTAATTAGATTCATGTACACTATCTAATGAATACTTAATCATTGACATACTTAATGCTGCTGGTACACCTTTACCAACAACATCTGCTATAGCTACACCAAGCTTTCCATTTCCATTAGCGATAAAATGAAAATAGTCACCATTCATTTGGCTATATGGCATACTAATAACACCAATATCAAAGCTATTTGATTCAGGTACTTTCGTTTTTAGAAATTCAGCTTGCATATTTGCTGCAATTTTAATTTCATTTTTTAACATGAGTTGTTCTTCTTTTATTAAATTATAATTTTGATGAGCAACCCCGTATGCAATCATTGCTTCTAATAAAAAATCCATCGCATAACTCGTTTCTTCACTAACTTCAATATTTACTTGTTTCATTGCTTCTATATGTATTCTAATTAATTCTGCTGGTAAGATGTCATTTTTAATAAACACATTACTAATTTGTTCTGCACGATACAAAAAACGTTCATCCAAAGTTGCTATATAACGCTGTAACAACTCTGCATATACCTTTAGTTCCTTTTCCACGATAAACGTCCCCTTTTCTATAAACAAAACACTCCCCTTTTAAAATCAGAAAGGGAGTGTTAATCGTACATTTTTTTAAATGTTAATCCAAGACTTATTTCTAGTGCCTGATCAATTTTTTTCATCATTTCACTATCTAAGATTGTTATTTTGTCTGTTAATCTTTGCTTATCTAGCGTTCGAATTTGTTCAAGTAAAATAACAGAGTTTTTTTCTAAATTATATTCTTTTGAGTTAATTTCAACATGCGTTGGTAATTTAGCTTTTTGGATTTGTGCAGTAATTGCTGCGACAATAACCGTTGGACTAAATTTATTACCAATATCATTTTGAATAATTAATACGGGCCTTATTCCTCCCTGCTCCGATCCAACTACTGGAGAAAGGTCAGCGAAATAGATTTCGCCCCTTTTGACGTTCAAAGGCTACACCTCAATCATGGAGCGATTGGCAGTGTGATTGGCTTCTTCTTCAGCTAAAAAAGCTTCAGAACAAATCTTTAAATTAATTGGCGCCATCTCCTGATAACCTTTTTGCATTTGTTCATGCAGAATAAACACTTCTTTTTTATGTTCTACATAGTTTTTAGTAGCTTGATAAATAAAATCAGTTAATTCTATTTCTTCATACTCTGCAAGACCACATACTTCATGAAAAAAATGTTTTGGTAATCTAAGCAAGACTTCTTCTACCTTATCTGTCAAGACTACACCCCCGCTAAAATATATAATTAGATAATAAGTGCAAATACTTACTTAATATTATCATTTTAAGGGGGCTATTGCAAAAGGAAACTGAAATTTAGCTGATTATATCAGTATTTTCTGCTTATTTGTAAATTCTTGGTACCCGACTAGTAATATTTGTTGTTACTTCATAATTAATTGTCTCAAGACGCTCAGCAATTTCATCAATCGAAATAACTGCATTTCCATTTTTACCAATTAAAGTTACTTCTGTGCCAACTTTATAATGCTGATCAAGTTTAATCATCAACATATCCATACATATCCTACCAACAATACTCATTCGTTTACCTGCGACGAGCACTGTTGACCCTTGTAATTTTCGCAACCAACCATCTGCATATCCGATTGCCACAGTTCCTATCCAATCGCCTTCTTTAGCAATATAACTTCCACCGTAACTGACTCTATCTCCTTGGTGCATTTTTTTAACATGAACAATTTCACTTTTTAAAGCTAGTGCTGGTTTTAATTTAATTAAATTAGCAGCTTTAATGTCTGAGGAAGGATACATTCCATAAAGTGATACACCGACCCTTGAATATGTTGGCATATCCATTGCATGTTGAATTGATGCACCACTATTGCCAACATGAATCATCAAACTCTCTTTTTTATAAATTTGAAAAATTATTTCCACTAATTGATTAAATTTATGCATTTGTTCTTTATAATACGCAGAATCTTTATAATCAGCAGAAGCAAAATGTGTATATAAGCCAGTTACTTTAATGAACTGCATCTCGCTTAACTGACTTAAAAATCCGCTCACTTCTGCTTCGTTTCTTAAACCATTTCGCCCCATACCCGTATCTAATTTAATATGAATTTGAAGTGTGTCTTGTAAAGCGAGTGCTTCGACCTCTTTTAACCATTGTTTCTGAAAAACCGTTAAAATAAAATCGTGTTTAACCGCTAGATGAGCATAGTGTGGTGCGACCCATCCTAAAACTAGAATAGTTGCTCTAACACCCGATGCTCTGAGTTCCATTGCTTCTTCTAATAATGCAACAGCAAATATGTCATATCCCACTTCTTCTAAATATTCCGCTACCTTAACACTACCATGACCATAAGCATTAGCCTTTAAAACAGGAATAATCCTTTTTTTACTCCCTAAATTGATTTGAATCGCATGGAGATTTTCTTTAATTGCATTTAAATCAATTTCTGCATAAGTATTACGGTACATTCTATTCATTCTTGCTTCAACTCCTTACTTAATGGTCATTTAGGACTATTTGAGCAACCACATATTCTTTACTATGTGAAATTGAAACAAATATCTGCTTGTTTTCATATCCGGTAGCACTTACATAAGGTGCACCATTATCTTTTTTTAGGATTTCAATATCTTGAAAACTCAACTTACCTAAACCTTCTCCTGTTGCTTTTGCAAATGCTTCTTTTACTGCAAAACGACCTGCTAAATATTCTATTTTTCTTTTAAAACTAGGAAGTTCATTATATAATTTTTCTTCATTTATCGTTAATATCCGATGAATAAAACGCTTGTTTTTAGTAACAGCACGTTCGATTCGATTTAATTCAATTAAATCAACACCAATACCGATGATCATCTCGTAATCTCCCCTACTATAATACTCTTATAATATCGTTTTAAAAAATGAGCGTCAATTATAATAAACAATTAACGTGATTATCCTAACGCTTGTGTTAAAATAGAGATAATCACGATGAAGTCAATTTGTACGGAGGTTTTTTAATGTTTATACGGACTGAAAGAAGTGTTAGTGATTTTATTAAGCTTTATCCAGTTGTTGCATTTTTAGCATTAGTCAATCTTGGTCTATGGTTTATAATTAATATTTTAAAGTTACCTTTCGGTCTGAAATTATACGATTTAGGTGTCGGACATAATTTATCTATTTTTTTATTAGATGAATATTGGCGCTTAGTGACACCTATATTTTTGCATGCTGACTTCAGTCATGTTATCTTTAATACGTTTGCATTGATCTTGTTTGGTCCAGCACTTGAAAAAATGTTAGGCAGTATAAAGTTTAGTTTCATTTATTTATTTACAGGTATTATTGGTAATTTAGGGACCTTTATTATAAATATGCAATCTTACATCCCACATTTAGGTGCCTCGGGAGCGATTTACGGTCTGTTTGGGATTTATATTTTTATGGTCTTTTTCAGAAAAGATTTAATTGGTAAGGCTGATAGCCAAATCATTAAAACTATTTTTGTTTTAGGTGTTGTTATGAGCATTCTCATGCCTAATATAAATATTTCTGCCCACCTTTTTGGTTTCCTAGGAGGCTTTTTGATTGGTCCTCTTATTTTTAAAAAAGCAAAAAACATTTCAAGTCGCACATATTATTAAATCTATATCATGTAAACTATCATATAACTTTATAAGGAGGAATATGTTTTGTGGGAATTACTTATTAACAATTATAGTTTATATACTCTGTTCAAACCTCACTGGATTGTTATAGCTGTATTATTAACTTACTTTTATTATAAAAAAATTGTCAATTCCCCGGCCTTTCATGTAACTTCTAAGCAAAGAAAATACTTTTTTATTGGAATCTTAGCATTTTTGCTGGTGACAAGCACACCAATAAATGTGATTGGAATTGATTATTTATTTAGTGCTTATGTGTTACAACTTGCTGTCCAATTTTTTGTTGTTATCCCTTTATTAATGTTAAGTATTCCGAGACAATTTTTCAGACAAAACATTTGGGACTATCGCGTACGCTTTATTATTCATGTAGCAGGTCATCCATGGTTAACTTTATTTATGTTTAATGGTTTATTATCAATCTTTTTAATCCCTGGTGTTCATAATTTTTTCCATGAACATTTAATCTTGATGGCAATTGCCCACTTTATTTTATTTATTCACGCTATTTTTATGTGGTGGGTGATTATTAATCCACTTCCAGAAATGACTCGTTTAACGTATATATTAAGAGCAGGCTATATCTTTTTTGCTTCTGCATTTTTAATACCAATTGGTTTTTTCTATATTGTTGTTCAAAAAGTCCAATTTCCAGTTTACGAGGCTGTGATGACAAATTTATTACCGCGGTTTACACCGATTTACGATCAACAACTTGCTGGAGCAACATTAAAACTCTTCCAACTTGGTAGTTATATTATTGCCTTACTTTTCATTTTAATTATCTGGCGTCAAAACGAAGAAGAAAAAGGCGATATTGAAAACACAAAACACATTCGCTATATGCGTGGTGTTGTTGTCCATCTTCCAAATAAAGATAATCCGCCTAAACGATAACAAAATAAAAGCCATCTAAATTAGATGGCTTTTATTTTGTTTCTAATTGTTTAAATACTTGTGGTAATAAATATTCAAAATCTGAAGCAGTCATTGTTGCTTTGCTGTATTTTTCACTCCATAGCTCTGCTGCTAAACCATGGATATAAACAGCATTAATCACAGCTGCTTGCTTATCTTCATAATAACTTAATAAGCTTAAAATAATCCCCGTTAGAACATCACCCGTTCCCCCTTTAGCAAGCGAACTGTTCCCTGTTGTATTAATCCACACATTCCCTTCTGGAAAGGCAATAACTGTATTTTCACCCTTTAAAACTACGATTACTTTATGAATCGTTGCATATTCACTAGCAAGTTCTAATGTATTTTTCATAATATTTTTGATTGAATAACCGGTCATCATACTAAACTCTCCAGGATGTGGTGTTAAAACAACAGCTGATTTAAATGTTTTAATTTCATGAATCCATTCTTTGAAGGAATGAAGTGCACTTGCATCGATGACTATAGGTAAACCTATTTCCAAACCTTCCTGGATAATCGTCGTTGCTTGCTTAAGATCTTTAATGCCTGGGCCAATTGCTAATGCGTCATACTCTAATAAATTTAGAGGATGTTGAATATCTTTAAAGGTAGCTTCAGGCACATGAGTAACAATTGCTTGAATCACTGACATCTCAGTTGCTACTGTCAATCTGCCTGTTCCCGAACGAATCGCACCGATACTGCTTAAAGCAGCACTACCTGGCATTTCTTTTGATCCTGCAACAAGTAAACTGGTACCGAAAGTTCCCTTGTGTCCATAAGAGGGTCTTTCAGGTAATGCTTCTGCAACATCTTTTTCTTCAATAACTTTCATTTTACTCGTTTGTTTTAAACCTATATCAACAACTTCTATTTCACCAAAATAACGCGATGTATTCACTAAATATGCAGATGGTTTAACACCATGTAAACAAAGTGTTAAATCCGCTTTAAAAGCATCATCCGCTTCCCCCTCATTTGCACTCACACCTGTTGGTAGATCTATTGCTATTTTTAATGCTTTTGAACGATTACACCAAGTTAAAAGTTCATTTAAATGTTTATTAGGAGCTCGGTTCAAACTAATCCCAATTAAGCTATCAATAATCACATCATATGTTTGATAATAGTCAAACATACTTACAACATATCCTTGCGCTTCGTAATGCTCAAGATGTTGCTTTGTGATTTCTGAGTTTGGTTTTCCCAGTGGAAATGTTAATAAGACTTGATAGCCATTTTGATTTAGATGCCTTGCCAGTACAACACCATCTCCACCATTATTTCCTCTACCACATAAAATAAGGATCTTATCTTTTTTTGTTATTTGCTTTTGAATTTTTTTAAATAAACCATGACCTGCATTTTCCATAAGTGTGTATAAAGTAACCCCTTGCTCATGCGCTGCTTGATCTATTGTTTTGATTTGTTGTTCATTGTAAATATACATGTCAAACACTCCCTTCTATCTAGATGAGTCTATTCATTCTAAGAATACGCTAATTCAGATAATAAATCGAGTTTTGAAAACGCTTTATTAAATGACAGAATCAAAATAAAAGTATATATTAGAATGACGGAGGATGCATATGCGACGATACTTAACATATTTTTTTACTTTATTAGCTATTATTGGCTTATTTTTCATTTATCAAATAGATTTTATTTTTAGTGGCATTGTTGCTTCTGTAATCGCTTCAGTTTGTTTAGCTTTTGCAATTTATTTTGCTAAGTATATTAAATGAATTAATTAATAATTTGGTAAAGTCTTGCTACCGCTTCTTCAATGTCTTCTTGGGCTATATAAGCAAAGCCTAAAATAATTGTGAGCCTATCTGATGAATGAGTTTTTGTTTGCTTAAAATAACTCAAAGTTGATAGTTCCAGTTTTTGTTGAATTGCTTTTTCAGTAAATGCTTCATAAGTTATTTCCGTTTTAATTTCAGCAATAAAATGTAATCCTGCTGGAATAGAATGGATTCGAATCTGATTTTGGAATTTATTTTCTAATGCTTGAATAAGTTTTTTTCTCTTTAAGTCGTACTTATAATTCATTTTTCGAACATAACTCATATAATCACCTTGCTCAATAAACCGACTTAATGTAAATAACTCCAACATATTACTCGTACACATTAAGTTGCGATGAACTGTTTGATACTTCTTTAATAATTCAATTGGTAAGACCATATAACTTACTCTCATTCCAGCAAATAATGTTTTTGAAAAAGTCCCATTATAAATAACAGTTTCATGTTTATCTAAACTTTGTAAAGATGGAATATTATCTGTTTCATATTTGAATTCACTATCGTAATCGTCTTCGATAATATAACGCTTCTCATCTTGTAATGCCCAATTTAAAATATCAATTCGTCTTGAAACTGGCATAATCACACCTGTGGGAAATTGATGAGACGGTGTAATCACTAGGATGTTAGGATTAATCTGATTAATCGCAGTCATTGAAGCACCTTTTTTATCTAAGTCTATCCATTCTATTTTATTACCATTGTCCTTAAATAATTGATGAAATCTTGGATATCCTGGATTTTCTAAGCCGATAACAGTTTCTTTAGGAAATAATTCAATCAATTGTTTTAATAAACCTTGTGTACCTGCACCTAAAATTATTTGTTCCGGCTCACACTTTACTCCTCGATTAAATAGTAACATGCGAGCAATCGTTTTTCTTACCGTTAAAGGACCTTGCATATGTGGAATTGTCTGTAACGCTAAATGATTTTCTTTAAAAGCAATTTGCTGATGTTTTAACCAATCTTTAATAGGAAAATCAGTTAAATCGATTTTGTTATGCGATAAAGATAACCATCCTGTTAAATCCAAATCTGTTTCACGCAAACCTTCCGGAAAATGATTTCTTTCCTCGTTTCGATTTTTAAAAGGTGCTATGTCTTCAACAAAATATCCTAAACGTTCGATTGAATAAATATATCCTTCTGCTAACAATTGATCATAGGCATTAGATACCGTATTTAAACTTACCTGTTCTTGTTCAGCTAACTCTCTTTTAGACGGTAATTTATCTCCTGCCTTTAATTTATTTGTTAGAATATAATTTTTTAATGCTTGATAAATTTGTTTGTAAATAAATCCTGCCTGACTTTTAATATTCAACTGAATCATATGAATTTCTCCTTGTCTGACCCCTTTTTTGTCTGTTTGCTGACCCTTTTTTAAAATTACATTTCTGTCATACTAAAAGTATCATAAGAGGGGGTATTATTATGACGACAACTAATAAACTCAATACAAGAGATTTACAAAATATGCGTGATGAATTTGTTCCAAAAGCAATTGGCAATGGCAACTTAGCGATCGCTGATTTTGCAAGCGGTGCGACGGTAACTGACATTGATGGAAATGAATGGATTGATTTTGCAAGTGCAATTGGTACTTTAAATGTTGGCCATTCACATCCAAGAATCACTAAAAAAGTCCATGAACAAGTTGATAAATTTTTACATCCTGGTTTTAATGTCATCATGTATGAAAGCTATTTAAAATTAGCTAAGAAAATATGTGAAATTACACCTGGTACCATGGCTAAACAAGCGGCGTTCTTTAACTCAGGAGCAGAAGCAGTTG
>CALZEK010000026.1 GCA_945639745.1 uncultured Bacillaceae bacterium | reverse complement strand
ACAATTGTTGATTCATCAACAGATACGACAATGCAAAGCCCGTCGAAAGATGAATTAGGGAATATATTACCTAAAACAGCAACAAATATTTACTCGTTAATGTTACTTGGTATTGTAATTATTATTGGTGGTTTTCTATACTTACTCTATGCTAAGCGTAAAGAAAAAAGAAGTTAATAATTTTAATAAAAAAAGCAATTTCAACTATTTTTCGTTGAAATTGCTTTTTTTATTAAAGCCAAAACCTTGTGTTATCCGATCTTTTTGTAAAGTTTAACTCATCTAATAATTCAAGTAGCGGAACAAGATTCTTTCGAGATAAATTTAAAGCCTCTCTTGCTGTTTGAAGAGTAAATGCTTTAGCGTTTGTGTATTCTTTTAATAATTCATAAGCCTTTTCGACAGCCTTGTTAGAAATGAGTCTATCTTCATCAAAAATATATGCTCGCTTTGTATGGAGTAAATAATAATAATATTCTTTTTGAATTGTAGGAGGAATATTATGGGGTTTAATCAAGTCTTCCCACTTAATTACTTCCATCCCTTGATTGATTAAAGTTTCTTCAATCGTTTCTAATCTTTTTTTCCATTCATTCGGTAAAGCTGGCGTGATATTGCTTAAAGAAATATATTGTTCTATGATTTTAATATGATCTTCATGATTTAATCTATCTAAAGTAAATTCTAATAAAATCACAGGATAAGTGGTTTTTAAATCAGATAAAATTTCTGCTTTATTTATCCCTTGACGCATCGGGAACATCTCATGATAGTTTTTAATAAGAGCTAAAACAGCTTTGTTTATTTGTTCAATAATTGATTTAAGTGTGTAATGTTCCGTATCTATCTTTAATAAAGTGGTTTTTAAGTCTTCCCATTCAGTGTCAGAGATAGCCAGTTCTTTTAAAATTTCATTTTTAGTTAACACACTTTGTTCGGTAATTAATGAGATCAATCGGTCTTTAGGTGTCCCAGTTGCTTTGAGCTTAAGCTCTTTGATTGTTTGCGGTCCAAAAGGGTGTTTACTAGCAAGAGGATCAATGACCCATCCACCACCAATTGTTTCAGTAGGTGTTGGTCTTCTCACAATAAAATGATCGCCTCTTGCGACGACAATAGGCTGATTAACTTGAATTTGACATAAAACGATGCCTGTATCTGTTTGACTAATTTCATTTCGATCGTAAAAAATAATATTTCCCATCACTTCTTGTGTAGCAATGTGAAGCTTAATTGCTTGGCGCTGTTTAATGATGTGATTGATGGAGTCAAGGGATTGAAAAGCGATGTCAATTCGTTTTGTAACACTATAAAAATCATTCTCTACAAGCACGTCTCCACGTGAAATGTCTTGATGTGATACACCACCTAAATTAAGTGCTGCCCTTTGTCCTTCAAAAGCTGTTTCAGCTTGTTCTTGATGCCTTTGTATCTGTCTCACTCTAACTGTCTCATCTGACGGTAAAAGCGTTAAATCTTGCTGAATCGAGACATTTCCATTGTAAATTGTCCCTCTTGCAATTGTTCCTTGTCCCTTAATTGTAAAAACATGATCAATCGGCAAACGAAAGGGCTGATTTGATTGTTTTTTTGGCATATTAACCAAGATTTCTTTCAAAGCGTTTTTTAATTCGGGGATCCCTTCTTGTGATAAACTATCAACTAAAAATAGTGGGGCATCTTTTAAGAAAGTATCTGATAATGTCTTTTTTATGTCATCTAAAATTATTTCAAGTAATTCTTCATCAGCTTGATTAATCTTTGTGATGACGACAATGCCTTTATTAATTCCTAATAATGATAAAATATCAAGGTGTTCTTTTGTTTGTGGCATAATTCCTTCATCAGCTGCAATAACTAATGTTACAAGGTCAATACCAGCAACACCAGCAATCATTTGTCTAATAAAGTTTTCATGCCCCGGAACATCGATAATAGATACTTCAAGATCTTCTTCTTTGATAAACTGAGCAAAGCCTGGCTCAATTGAAATTTGTCTTATCTGTTCTTCTTTTAAAGAATCTGTACTAACACCCGTTAATGCTTTTGTAAGTGATGTTTTACCGTGATCAATATGTCCTGCCATACCAATTGTAAAATAACGACTCAATAAGCTCACCTCTTGCTATATAAGTTAATTTAGATATATAATGGATAAGAAAATATTACTTTAAAATACGGGGTCGGATGAGATACTGGTGTACTCCTTGGTCTTCAAAACCATTTGGGAGGCGCGTGCCGTCTTCGGTGGGTTCGATTCCCACACGATCCCGCCAATAAAACCTTATAATACACACACTTCTAACGATTACCCTCGAAAAGCTTCCACTAAAATGTTGATTTCTTGTTATTAATCGTTCTAAAATCGAGTACAACGCGCTCATGCTTCACACGTGCAATAATAGGAATATCATGTTTACGTAAATTATTGATAATTTGAGTACTATTATCTGTGTGGTGATTTACTTGAACAACAAATGTATCAATTTCTACTTCAGGCATTGTTCCCCCACCAATTTTAGCGGTATCAGGTTTAATTTCAAAAGAATACGAACTGGTCAGAGAAGTTATTTTATTAATAAATTCTTTAGCTTTATCTAAAACAATATCACTGGAATCGATAATATCCCGTATGGTAGGAATTTCTTTTGTTTCTTGATTACGAAGATAAGATTTTAAAGTTGCTTCCATCCCTGCTAATGTAAATTTATCAACGCGTAATACGCGAGCAAGTTGATGTTTTTTTAGTTTTTCAATATAAGCTTTTTTACCAATAATGATACCTGCTTGTGGTCCGCCCAGTAATTTATCCCCACTAAATGAAATCAAATCAATCCCTGCATTTACTTTTTCAATGACAGTAGGTTCACTACCGATGTTTGCATCTGTAAAATTAAATAAAGTCCCACTACCTAAATCTTCATAAATTGGGATACAATGTTTTTTAGATAAATTTAATAAATCTTCAGAGTTAACTTCCTCAGAAAAACCAAGAATTTTAAAGTTGCTTTTGTGTACTTTCATGAGTAAAGCTGTTTCTTCAGTAATCGCTTTTTCATAATCACCTAGATGTGTTTTATTTGTTGTTCCGACATCGACTAACTTTGCTAGACTTTCTTGCATAATTTCAGAAATGCGAAATGAACCACCGATTTCAATGAGTTCACCTCGGGAAACGATGACTTCTTGTTCAGCTGCGATGGCTTTTAGGACGAGATAAACGGCAGCTGCGTTGTTGTTAACAATCATCGCAGCTTCTGCACCAGTTAAGTACTTTAGATAATCTTCGACTAGGTCATGCCTTGATCCGCGTTTCCCTGTTGTTAAATCAAATTCGAGAGTTGAATAATTAATCGCTGTTTGTGAAATTTGCTCAATCGCTTGATCACTTAAGCGTGCTCTACCTAAATTTGTATGTAATATGACACCTGTCGCATTGACGACATGCCTTAAATTATTGTTTTCGAAATGATTTAAATTTTGATTAAGTTTATCAAAAATTAAATCGGTTAATGAATTTTTATTAAGCAGTTCAGTCTTAATATCATTATTTATTATCTTACTTCGTAACGCATTCATTTCTTCTTTAAGCCATTTTGTTAAAGCGTATTCAGAAAAGTGATGAGAAATAAGTAATTCTTTAAAGCGTTTATCTGTTTGTAATTGATGAATCGCTGGTAAATTCTTGAGATTTTTCATTATATACACCTCTAAAATAGTTTATTCGCTTTTTTTAGATAGACAATTTATACTTTTATTATGACATAGTTATATGATAATACAAAAGGGGGTATAAGAATGACAAATCAGCTCAAATTAACTACTTTATCTTCAAAAGCTGGATGAGGATGTAAAATCGGTCCAGAAGACCTAGCGCAAGTTTTGCGTTATTTACCAAAAGGAAATAAAGATGATAATTTACTGGTAGGAATGGAGAGTTCAGATGACGGTAGTGTCTATAAATTAACGGAAGAATTAGCGTTAATTCAGACGGTTGATTTTTTCACCCCGATTGTAGACGATCCATATATGTTCGGACAAATAGCGGCAGCAAACTCATTAAGTGATGTTTATGCAATGGGTGGCGTGCCCAAAACAGTTTTAAATATTGTTGCTTATCCAATGGAAGAACTTGGTCCAGAGGTTTTAGCAGAAATTTTAAAAGGTTCAAGCGATAAAGTAAAAGAAGCGGGTGCACTCGTTGTTGGTGGTCATTCAATCGATGATAAAGAACCAAAATTTGGATTGTCAGTAACAGGTCTTGTTCATCCAAATAAATATTATAAAAATATCGGCTCACGCCCAGGAGATGTGTTAGTTCTTACAAAACCAATAGGTATTGGGATTTTAACAACAGCATTAAAAAAAGATTTATTAACTAAAAAACAAATTAATGATACATCGCAAATGATGAGTATGCTTAATAAATCTGCAGCAGAAGTTTTAAGTGGCTTTGAACCAAGTGCTGTGACAGATATTACAGGTTTTGGTTTGTTAGGACATGCATACGAAATGGCTTCAGGCAGTAATGTAAGTTTTCAAATTGATTATAAAAAAATACCACTTTTATCAGGAACAAAGGCTTTAGCAGATAAACAAATCTTTCCAGCAGGCTCGCGAACTAATCACGCCTGGCTCAAAGATGTCGTTTCGTATAGTGAAACAATTTCTTCGGTTGAAGAATTGATTTTATGTGACTCAATAACATCAGGTGGTTTGTTTATTAGTATGAACAAAGATGAAGCAGAAAAATATGTTGAACAGTTAAAATCAAATCATTCAATAGAGTCTCATATTATTGGTAAGGTGATCAATAAATCAGCTAAAGCAATTTATGTTAATTAAAAATAAGTTTAATAAGTTGAAAAGTATTCAGATAACTTTATAATGATACGTATAGGGCTATAGGTAGTTGGTCGAGGTTATAGAAGATTTATTTAGGAGCGTGACTTATTTGAAAGAAAAAGAAAATAAAACTTGTCGTACAGGCAGTTGAGGATCAAAAAAAATAAACACGTCAAAAAAGAGGTCTCTACCTCCAATATGACCAGCTGTTTATGTTTGGCTCCTGGTAGGAGTCATCTTTATTATTTCACGTTTTTTTTAAGAAAATAAGTTAATATCCAAGAAAGGTGGTGATGTTATTGCTTAAAGTATCAGATTTGGCTGTTGAAAAGATTAAAGAAGAATTAGAAGGAATCTCACCAGATGTTAAAGAGCCATTTATTCGCCTTTATATGAGTGTTGGGTGAGGTGGCCCTAGTTTACAATTGGCTCTGGATGAGTCAACGAACTCAGAAGATACAGTAACAGAAGTTGATGGTGTTAAATTTGTAATCCATTCAAGTCAATCATACTACTTTGATAATGTTCAATTAGATTATAAAGAAGGTATGTTTGGTGGCGGATACAGATTAGTTGATTTATAAAATTATTAAAAAGCTACGCACTAATTTGTGTGTAGCTTTTTAATTTTATTTTTCTAAAACTAACTTAATTTTATCAAGCGCCCAATTTAAGTTTTCTTTTTCAATAATCAATGGTGGCGCTAAACGAATCACATAATCATGCGTTTCTTTACAGAGTAAACCTAATTGCATCAGTTGTTGGCAATAGGGGCGGGCTAGTTCTGTTAGTTCAACTCCAATAAATAAACCCCTTCCACGAATTTCTTTAATTAAAGGACTGTTTATTTTTTCAAGTTCAGATTTAAAATAATGACCTAATGCTTCTGAACGTTCAGGTAATTTTTCATCAACAATTACATCGAGTGCAGCAATTGAAACAGCACAAGCGAGTGGATTTCCACCAAAAGTTGATCCGTGCGAACCAGGTTCAAATAATCCTAAAATCGATTTATCTGCGACTACACAAGAAATGGGAAAAACACCTCCACCAAGTGCCTTACCTAAAATAATGATATCAGGTTCAACTTCCTCCCAATCACATGCTAGAAATCTCCCACTGCGTCCAAGACCAGCTTGAATTTCATCAGCTATAAATAAAACATTTTCAGACTGACATAATTCATAAGCTTCTTTTAGAAAACCATCAGGAGGTAGATTGACACCAGCTTCACCTTGAATAGGTTCAATTAAGAATCCTGCTGTATTTTCATTGATTGCCTCTTTTAAAGCATTTAGATCACCAAAAGGAATGAGTTTGAATCCAGGTAAAATCGGTCCGTAAATTTTCTTACTTTCATTTTCAGACGAAAGTGAAACCGCTGTCATTGTTCTGCCGTGAAAATTATTAACACAAGCAATAATCTCAGCTCGATCATGTTGAACACCTTTAACTTCATAAGCCCATCGACGTGCAGCTTTAATTGCTGTTTCAACTGCCTCGACGCCGGTGTTCATCGGTAAGGCCATCTCTTTATTCGTTAATTTACAAATTTTTTCATACCATGGACCTAATTGATCGTTATGAAAAGCGCGTGATGTTAATGTCACGCGATCTGCTTGTTTTTTTAAAGCATTCACGATTTTAGGATGGCGATGTCCTTGATTAACTGATGAATATGCACTTAAAAAATCCATATACTTATTTCCTTCAGGATCTGTCATCCAAATCCCAGAAGCGTGAGAGATAACAACTGGTAAGGGTGCATAGTTTTTAGCACCATATTCGTCTGTTAATGAAATGATATCTTTACTACTTTTAGTCATGTTTAATCACTCCATTCAATTATGTTTTAGATGAATCAACAAAAATAAACTGTACTTAACGAACAATATTTATTTAACCATGATCGACAACAATAACTTTCGCATCTTCATTAAATGGATTGATTAATAAATGAGGGATGCCATCAGGAATAATAAAAGCGTCACCTTGACTCCATTTAGAAACTTCTTCATCGTGCTTAATTTCAATCTGTCCTGAAGCAATATAAAATGCGTGTCCATCGTAGCAGGTGTGGTCTGCTTCATATCCAGAAGGATAGGTGAGTACTCTAAGCCGTTGTTTACTGGTTTCTAACCAATTCGAAAAAGCACTTGAAGATAAAGAATCAGGACTTGGCGCTTGATTTTGCCTACTTGAAATAATTTTATCGATGTATTTTGACAAGCTATCTGCCTCCTTTAAATATATATTTAATTATATCATAGTAAAATATGAAAAATAGACAAAAACTTACAATGATTAATCATTGTAAGTTCCTTTTATTTATTAAACGTTTTTCAACATTTGATTTAATGCTTTAATTGATTCTTCTGTTGTTTTTTCATCTACTTTAATAATGTTTTTATATTCTTTTGTCTTGATCGAATCAAGTGACCAAAGTAAGTGAGGCAAATCAATTCGGTTCATGGTCATACATGGACATAGGTTAGGATTTAATGAAACAATTTCTTTATCAGGATATTGTTCAATCAATCTTTGGACAAGGTTCATTTCTGTTCCAATTGCCCATTTAGATCCACTTGGTGCTTGATCAATTACATTAATAATATAACTTGTTGATCCAGCATAATCGGCTTCTTTAACTGTCTCATAAGGACATTCTGGATGAACTAAAATATTAATGCCAGGAATATCGTTACGCATATCTGTAATGTTTTGTACTGTAAAGTTTTCATGTACAGAACAATGTCCTTTCCAAAGGATAACTTGCGCATCTTGAATATTACCATCATATTCAAATTCGTTTAAAATTGGATTCCAAACAGCCATTTTATCTAAAGGTATGCCTAAATCGTGTGAAACATTGCGTCCAAGATGCTGGTCTGGTAAGAATAAAATTCTTTCTTTTTGTTCAAATGCCCAAGTAATCATTTTTTCAGCATTAGAAGATGTTACTGTCGCACCTCCATTTTTACCTACAAAAGCTTTGATTGCTGCAGTAGAATTAACGTAAGTAAGCGGAATAACTGTATCACCGAAGGTTTCTTGTAACACGTCCCAACAAATTTCAGTTTGTTGAATATCTGCCATGTCAGCTAAAGAACAACCAGCTCGAAGATCAGGTAATAAAACTGTTTGATCTTTGGAAGTTAACATATCAGCTGTTTCAGCCATAAAATGTACGCCACAAAAAACAATAAATTCAGCAGCTTTATTAGCTTCGCATTCCTGGGCAAGTTGTAAAGAATCACCCGTTGTATCAGCAAATTCAACAACTTCGTTTTTTTGATAATGGTGGGCTGGAATAAATAACTTCTCTCCCATATCTTTTTTTATTTTAATAATACGTTCTCGCATTTCTTCATGAGTTAGTTGTTTGTATGAATCAGGCATTGTTTGAGTATTATCAACTCTAAGTAAATCTAAAATATTTACCATCTTTAAAATCCCTCCTAAATAGTTAGACTAATATCTAGTGAATGTACTGAGTGAGTTAAAAATCCTAGTGAAATATAATCAACAGTACAATTTTTATATTGCTTAAGATTATTTAAATGAATTCCACCTGAAGCTTCTGTTGTGATATGAGCAGGTACAAGTTGACTAAGTTGGTTAATTGCTTGAGGCGTTTGGTTATCAAACATAATGATATTGACATTAGCTTTAACTGCCTCTTTAACTTGTTCTTTGGACTCTGTTTCAACTTCAATGGGAACCATGTGGCCAAGATTATTTTTAATTTCATTAACTGCTTTAGTTATTGATCCAGCAAAAGCGATATGGTTATCTTTAATCATAACGCCATCATATAAACCGTGACGATGATTAAATCCACCTCCACTTGTGACAGCATATTTTTCAAATAATCTAAAACCAGGTGTCGTTTTACGAGTATCGCAAATGCGAATGGAAGAATTATCTAATGTTTTAATAGCGTTATAGGTTGCACTAGCAATGCCACTCATTCTTTGAATTAGATTAAGCATGACACGTTCACCAGTTAAAATAACTCGAACAGGTCCTGAGATGGTTGCTAAAATATCACCGTGTTTAATCAAATCACGGTCATTTTTGTGTAAAGTAACTTGAATATCATCTGACAATAATTGATAAACATAAGTAATTAATTTAGCTCCAGAAAAAACACCAGATTCTTTAGCAATCACTTTGGCTGTTCCAACATGTTGATTAGAAAAAATAATATCACTTGTTAAATCTGTATGTCCTATATCTTCAGACAAAAAAGTGAGTAGTTGTTCTTTTACTTGGAAATAATCCATTGTTAACTCCTTTCTTTTCATGTGAATGTTTTCACATGAAAATTATTGATAAATGATGTAATTACCTATATGATTACATATAAGTTTACAGATGACAAGACATATGACAAAAAATAAAAAAGGTGATAATAATGATGTATCTCGACCATGCTGCAACAACTAAAATTGATCCAAAAGTATTAGAAGTTTTAACAGAAGCAAATAATCGTTTTTTTGCTAATGCGAGTAGTCTTCACGATTTAGGCAATGAAGCCAATCAAGCTTTAAAGCAGGCGCGTACAACACTTGCTGGAACATTAGGGGTAGATGCTGAAGAGATTGTATTTACAAGTGGTGGAACAGAAGCAAATCAATTGGCAATCTTAACATTATTAGAAAGCTTGACTCACGGAGGTAAACATTTAATCACAACACGAATTGAACATTCATCAATTTATAATTTATTTAAAAAACTTGAAACAAAAGGTTATCAAGTAACTTATCTTGATGTGGATGAAACAGGACTTATTTCACTTGAGCGTTTAAAAGGCAGTATTACCAATGAAACTACTCTTGTAGCGATACAACATACTAATTCTGAGATTGGTGTCATTCAAAATATAAAAGATATTGGAAAGTTCTTAAGTTCTAAAGGGATTAACTTTCACAGTGATTTGATCCAATCGTATGGTAAAATACCATTAGATCTTAAAGAAATGAATTTAACAAGTGCTGCCGTATCAAGTCATAAAATATATGGGCCGAAAGGAATAGGCTTAACTTATTTTTCTAAAGAAATGAGTTATCAACCTTATTACCCACAAACAACACATGAGTTTGGTTTTAGGCCGGGTACGGTCGATGTTCCTAGTGCTCTTGCCTTTGCTTATGCAGGTCAAGAAGCAATTAAGCAATTAAATGAAGATCAGCAAAAAGCAAAAGAATTGCGAAATCACTTGGAATACAAGCTACAAGAATCTAATAAAATTGTCATCCACAGCCATCCAACTAATCAATTAAATCAGATAATTGCCATTTCAATTAACGGCTTACAAGGACAATATGCTATGCTAGAATGTAATCGATATAATCTTGCCATTTCGACAGGCAGTGCCTGCCAAATAGGACAAACATCCCCTTCAAGAACAATGATGTCCATGGGAAAAACAGAAGATAAAGCAAAAGAATTAATAAGAATCTCAACGGGGCGCTATACAACAAAAGAAGAAATGGATTATTTAGCAAATGTATTAATAAAGATAAGTCAGGAGTGACAAGATGAGTAATAAAAAATTATTAGGTGAGGAAAGAAGAAATGTGATTGTAAATACGTTAAAGAATTCAACTTCACCTATTACAGGAACTGAACTAGCAAACAAAACAAATGTAAGCAGACAAGTTATTGTTCAAGATATATCATTATTAAAAGTAAGTGATGAGCCAATTATTGCAACGAATCGAGGCTACTTATATGCTTCTGAACCAGAAGACTCAAGACAGTTTAAAAAGCAAATTGTCTGTAAACATCGACCCGAAGAAACATTAACAGAATTAGAGTTAATTGTAGATTGTGGTGTGACAATTAAAGATGTGGTGGTTGAACATGCATTTTATGGAGAGTTGACAGGGTCGCTAATGATTAGCAGTCGCTTTGATGCAAATGAATTTGTTAATAAAATATTTCAATCAGAGGCCGCTTTATTATCTGAATTAACAAACGGCGTGCATATTCATACACTAACTGCTGACTCGCAAGAAAAAATTGAAGCGGCATGTTTGGCCTTAAAAGAAGCAGGAATATTAATTGAAAAATAAAAGCTAAACTCAAAACCCTTGAGTTTAGCTTTTATTTTATAGTCCCATAATATGATAACCAGAATCAACATGAATGACCTCACCGGTGATGCCACGAGATAGGTCACTAATTAAAAACATTGTTGCATCTCCAACTTCATCTTGATTAGTGTTACGACGTAATGGAGCGCGTTCTTCAATAACAGAATGAATTTCATTTAATCCTGAAACACCTTTTGCAGAAACAGTCCTAATCGGACCTGCTGAGATAGCATTGACGCGAATATTGTCTTTCCCGACATCTTCAGCTAAATACATCACGCTTGCTTCAAGTGCAGCTTTAGCGACACCCATCACATTGTAGTTTTTAACAACTTGTTGTGAGCCGAGGTATGTTTGAGTGACAATGCTGCCACCATCAGTCATAAACGGTCTTGCAGCT
>CALZEK010000025.1 GCA_945639745.1 uncultured Bacillaceae bacterium | reverse complement strand
GTTAATGGCGGATGTAGGAGATATTATTATTAATCAAAAACCTGTTCATCAATTACCAGAATTTAAACGTTCACGTTATATTGGACGTGTTTTCCAAGATCCAATGGCAGGGACTGCACCTGAAATGACAATTGAAGAAAACTTAGCTATAGCATACTCACGTAATAAAAAACGTTCACTACGACTCGGAGTTACTAAAAAACGTCGCGAAATATTTAAAACATATTTACAAACATTAAATTTAGGTTTAGAAAACCGATTGAATGCAAAAGTGGGTTTATTATCGGGTGGAGAAAGACAAGCTTTATCATTATTAATGGCTACTTTTACAGAGCCTGACATTTTATTACTTGATGAACATACAGCAGCGCTTGATCCAGCACGAGCAGAATTGATTACCGAACTTACAACAGATATTGTTAAGCGTTTCGGTTTAACAACATTAATGGTAACTCATAATATGCAACAGGCAGTTGATATGGGTGATCGATTAATTATGATGGATGCAGGAGAAATCATATTAGACGTTTCGGGTGAAGAAAAGTCAAAATTAACAATTGAACAATTACTTAAAGAATTTCAAAGAATTCGAGGCGAACAGCTTGTAACAGATCAAACTGTCCTAGGATAATAATAAAAAGGTTCTGAAGGGAGTGTGAAATAAAACACATCTATTCAGAACCTTTTTTATTTAATGATTAATCCTTGATTATCTAAGGATATCGAACTGATTTCAAAATTAGGAAACGCTTTTTTACTTGCTTGAATAATTTTTTGGGAAGTCCCCTTAGGGGCAAAAGAAATCATAGTTGGACCAGCACCACTAATTATTGTACCAAAAGCACCAAAGCGTTTAGCAATTGTTTGTAGCTTTTTATAATGCGGAATTAATTGTGCACGGTATGGTTGATGAAATAAATCTGCTTCCATCATTTTCCCGGCAAGCTCATAATCATCAGTTAACAAAGCACTAAGCATAACATTGCCTATAGCACTAGCCCTTGTCGCTTCATCTAATGAAAAGTTTTTGGGAAGGACTTTTCTCGCATGATCTGTCTTCACTTCAAAGTCAGGAATATAAATAATTGCTTCTGTTTTAAAAGAAGGAAGCTTTTTATAAAACACTTCATTATTAATAACAGTTGAAACAATAAAACCGCCTAATAAACATGGTGCTACGTTATCAGGATGCCCTTCAAAATCAACTGCATAGGCTAGTTTTTCATCTTCTGTTAAATTTAACTCAGCTAATTGATTAGCTAATTCTATTCCGGCAACGATGGCTGAAGCGCTACTACCTAATCCACGAGCAAGCGGTATATCACTTTTCATTATCACGTGTGCTGGAGTTAAGCTTGTTTTTTTATCCTTTGCAACTTTGTGAGCAATTTTATAAATATAATGATTCTTATAATGCAAAACATCCGGGATTAATTTTGTGTCATGGACAAATTTCCATTGCTTACTTTTAGTGACCTCAAGTATTAAATATCTACCGATGGCAATCCCGGCAGAATCAAAGCCAGGACCGACATTAGCAGAGCTAGCAGGAACTTTTATTTCAAACATGTTTATTGTTCGACCATGCTTTTAATATAATTTGTCACTGCAGTTTCATCATTAGGTAGTGATGTCACTTCTACATCAATTTGATCAACAGCTGTTTGTGGGTCTTTGAGGCCATTCCCCGTTAAAACAGCAACAACTTTACTAGCTTTTGGAATTGTACCGGCTTTTACTTGTTGAAATACACCAGCAATTGATGCACATGAGCCAGGTTCAGCGAAAACACCTTCCTTGGCAGGCAATGTTTTAAATGCATGTGTAATTTCATCATCTGTAACAAACTCAATCAGACCTTTAGATTCATCACGGGCATTAGTAGCTAGTTTCCAACTAGCTGGGTTACCAATTCGAATGGCAGTAGCAATTGTTTCTGGTTCAGTGATTACTTCATCTTTTGTAATTGCAGCAGAACCTTCCGCTTCAAAACCATAAATTTTAGGTAAATTAGTTTGTTTTTTATCGTGATGTTCCTTAAAGCCTTTCCAGTAAGCACTGATATTACCAGCATTACCAACAGGAATGGCTAAAATATCAGGAGCAACTCCACCTAATTGATCAATAATTTCAAAAGCAGCTGTTTTTTGTCCTTCTAAACGATGCGGATTAGTAGAGTTAACTAACGTTACAGGGTAATTTTCACTGATTTTTTGCACCATTTTAAGTGCATCATCAAAATTACCGTCGATTTCAACAATTTCTGCACCGTACATAATTGCTTGAGCAAGCTTACCTAAAGCGACTTTACCTTTAGGTATAACAACTATAGCATTCATACCAGCTTTTGCAGCATAAGCAGCAGCGGCAGCAGAAGTATTACCAGTCGATGCACAAATAACAGATTTACTTCCTGCTTCTTTAGCTTTAGCAACAGCCATAACCATCCCACGGTCTTTAAAAGAACCAGTAGGATTTGCTCCTTCTACTTTCCCATATAGTTCAATACCCAATTCTTGTGATAAATGTTCAAAGTAAATTAATGGCGTATTACCTTCATGTAAAGTTAATTGTGGTGTTTTATCATTTACAGGTAAAAATTCAGAGTATCCTTTAATGAGTCCTTGCCAATTCATTTTATGCGCCTCCTTCGACACGGAAATAACTTTTCACAGCTTTTACAACATTTAATTCATCTAAAAGCTTTAATGCATCAGTAAAGTTTTGCAATGACGTTTGATGAGTAACAACAACAACTTCTGCCAAATCACTATTATCTTTTGGCGTTTGTAAAATACGTTCAAAACTGATACCTCTTTGATTAAATAACTCGGAAATTGATGCAAATGCACCAATTTCATCTTTAACGTGTAAACGAAGATAGAATTGGCTTATTTTATTCTCAGGCGGTGTCAGTTCTTTTTTGAAGCTAGGCTTAATAAGTTGTTTTCCATTTACACCAAGTAATTTATTTTTAATAACTTCAACTACATCAGACATAATGGCTGTAGCAGTAGGCAACCCACCTGCGCCCGCGCCATAAAACATCGTTTCTCCAACGGCTTCAGCATTAACATAAACCGCATTATATTCATTTTTTACAGAAGAAAGTGGATGTGTAGTAGGTAAGAATGTTGGTTGAACACTCACTTCAACTTGATTATCATGGCGATTTGCAAAGCCAATTAATTTCATGGTTAAATCAAGTTTTTTACCATAATCTAAATCAATAATCGACAAATCTGAAATCCCTTTTACATCTACATCATCTAATTCAACGTTTGTTAAGAATGAAAGGCGTGCTAAGATTACCATTTTACGGGCTGCGTCTAAGCCTTCAACATCAGCTGTAGGATTAGCTTCTGCAAAGCCTAACTTTTGTGCATCAGCAAGAGCATCTTCATAACTTTGCCCGTCTTCATCCATTTTTGTGAGAATATAATTAGTTGTTCCATTGACAATACCCATAACTTGTTCAATACGGTCAGAAACAAGTCCATCTGAAAGGCTACGTAAAAGTGGAATTCCACCGCCAACACTTGCTTCATAAAACAGATCACATCCATTTTCTTGAGCGGCTTGTTCGAGTTCTGGACCATGGAGTGCAATTAAATCTTTGTTAGCAGTGACGATATGCTTTTTTGCTGCAAAAGCTTTTAACATATGTTCACGTGCTTCATCAATACCACCCATAACCTCAACAATGACATCGATATTATCATTATTAATCACATCATCAGGGTTTGTTGTTAATGCATCTTCAGCTATTTCAATTTCTCTTGATTTTTCAATGTCTCGCACTAAAACTTTAGCGACTTTTATTGAATGGCCAAGTTGGTGTTGTAGTTCTTTTTGATGATCATTAATAATTTGGATTACACCAGACCCTACAACGCCTAAGCCCAATAATCCAATAGATATTTCTTTTTCCAATTCGTCACCTCATTTATATACTATGTAACTTAAAGCTAAAATGCTAATCTACTTATCAGTATAGCACTTCTTAAGTTGATTTTGAAAAATAAACTCATAAAATCGAGCTTATTTACTAAAAAGTCTAAAAATTGTAACTATTTAAGATTTCAAAAAGAAGCTTTTTAAATTTACTTTTATCTTCATGTGTTAAAGCTTTTGGTCCTTTTGTTTTATGGCCAGCTTTTCTAGCCATTTGGCCAGCATGTCTCATCGTTAATAATCTGTCTATATTATCTGTTGTATATTCAAAACCTTTGTGGTGTAAAACTCTGCAACCTTTACCCATACAAAGAGCAGCCAAACCATAATCTTGAGTAATGACAATGTCGTTTTTTTTAGTTAATTGCATAATTTTCATATCTGCCATTTCGGCACCTTTATCAACATAAACGGTTTCAACAAACTCAGGCTGCTCATTATGTGAAAAATGCGAAAAACTTTTAACCACAACAACTTGTCTATCATATTGCTCTGCAAGATCAATAACTTCATCTTGAACAGGGCAAGCATCTGCATCTATAAAAATCTTCAAAATTATCAAGCCTCCATAAGTCTATTTTACGCTAAGTATTAAAATCTACAAACTATATTGACAAATATATATAATTGAACTATAGTACATTACATGACTAATGCACTGGTGAATGTCAGCGATTAGGAGGATAAGAGATGAGTATTGATCCTAGAAGCACCGAACCAATTTATGTTCAAATAGCTTATTGGTTAGAAAATGAAATTTTAAAAGGTACATTTAAAGCAGATGAACAAGTTTTATCTCAATATGCTCTAGCAGATATGTTTAATATTAATCCAGCAACAGCTGCAAAAGGCTTAACGTTAATTGCAGATGAGAAAATAGTTTATAATCGTCGTGGCTTAGGTAAATTTGTTTCCCCTAATGCAAAAGAACTCATTGTAGAAAAGCGGCAGACAAAAAGGTTAGAACCTTTGATCAGACAAATTACTGAAGAGGCATCTTATTTAAAAATGAGTGAAGAAACGTTAATTAAAAAAATAAAACAAGCATACAAGAAAGCTGGTGAGTTTGATGAATGAGATTAAGGTTGATCATGTAACAAAAAAGTATGGAAAGAAAGTTGTTTTAAATGATCTGAATATAACATTAAATTATCCATCAATAACGGGGTTAATTGGACGAAATGGATCGGGAAAAACAACCTTATTAAATATGTTAATAGGTTATAAAAAACCATCATCAGGAGTAATTAAGGTTTTTGGCGAAAACCCCTTTGATAGCTTGTTTGTCTCTACAAATACCTTGTTTGTAGACGATCGAATGCAAATACCAAATACATTAAATCTAAATGAAATATTAATTGAAATGGGACGGTTTTATCCAAATTGGGATGAGCAATTGGCAAGTAAATTATTTAATTATTTTGACTTACCACCAAATAGCTTGCATCAAAATCTATCAAAAGGGAAAAAGAGTATTTTTAATATGATTGTAGGTCTTTCTGCCTATGCATATTTTACTGTTTTCGATGAACCAATGACAGGAATGGATGAAGCGGTAAGGAAAGATATGTACCGCGCATTATTAAAGAATTATTTGGAAAAGCCACGGATAATGATTATTTCAAGTCATCATTTAAAGGAAGTTGAATATTTACTAGAAAATCTTATCTTACTTGATGAAGGTAGTATTGTGTTTGATGGCGATATTGAAGCATTTCGAAACTATGCAGTTGGCTTGACAGGAAAAGTAGGTAAACTGGAGAAGTGGGCTGAAACGAAAGATTTATTATATCATGAACGAGTAGCTATTGATGATGCGTATGTTGTTATAAAAAATAACGTTAGTCAAGCCGAATTGGATTTGTATAGTCAAAAACAATCTCCAGTTGAAACAAGAGACTTACTTATTTATCTTACGAATAAACGTAGAGGGGTGATTGATGATGTCTTCAAAACAGATGAAATTGAGTCAAGTAAATGAATGGGATGTTATCAAGCAATCTACAGTTTATAAGTTGAAAGTATATAATCATATATTTTATAGTTTGTTTATTTATCAATTGATCGGATTTTTATTTGTAATTAATTCGACAAGCGGAACAGGAATGTCGATGGGTAGCTTAATTATAAATCTTGAATATAAAACAGCACATGCACTGTTTTATATTACACTTATTTGGTTAATTATTTCGAGTGCCCAACTTGGTTTGAAGCAAAGTCGCTCACTTATGTCTGGCGTTGTCACAAATAATAAAACGCATTGTTTTTCGAATGGATTATTAATCTTATTAATGAGTGTGATTGGTGCAGTGACGATAGTATTATTAAGTATGACTGCAGAATTATTTCTCTATTTATTTAATACACCTTATTCTACAGATTTTAGTATAAATTATTTTTTAGAATTATTGAGTGCATTTTTATATTTATTATTGGCAGGGAACCTTGCTTATTTTATAACGAATCTAGTAATGAGATTGAAATTAATTGCTTATTTATTTCTTTTCATTTTATTTATAAGTAGTTTAATACCTGAAATATCACCGATTACTTATTTTTATTATTTTTTATTCAAAGAAATGAACATATTCTTATTCATCATAAAAATAAGTTTATTAATTGTTCTATTATTTATAGGTAGCTTAGCTATAACACGACAAATGGAGGTGGAGCGCTAATGATTTTTTTAGGTTTAAGTATAGTGATTACCCTTCTTGTTATTTTGAGTGTTGTTTTATTAATGAAGCGAACTTTCTTAATTAAAGGTAAGAAATCAAGTAGTACTGTCTATAAAATATTAGGAGGATACGTTGTTATTTTATGTGCAGGAGCAATCCTATCATTAATTCTTGTTGAGCCAGAAAATGTCATGGATGAGTTAACGGAGGTCCCTTTTGATGAAGGTGAATTTTTTGAATATAATTTAGATTACCTTAATAGTATTGAAAATTCACTGGTTTATGAAACAGAATTTCCCGTGAAGAATGTTAATTTAACGGAAACTATAAATAATCACGATGAATTTGAGACAATTATTTTGCGTAAAGAAGAAAATGATGACTTAGTAGAAATCGCATATTATGAAGCGCCAATTTATTTGATTAATTATCGGGAGAAAAAAAGGTATCGCATGCCACTTGAATTAAGTGATCATAAACAAATGGAAATGAATTTAACTGATTCAGAATTAGTATGGACAAATCATACTAAGCGAGAATATGACTTTTTAATTTATACGCCTTCAATTTTTGTTCAACAGTTTATAGAACAGAAAAACAAAGAAAGTTTTGATGATATTGATATTGATGCCAACTTTTCTACACTTTTAATTAGAGTTCCATCAAGTATGAGTATAGACGAAGATGAGTTTATAGTTATTGAAGAATGAAAGTAAAGTTATCCTTATTTGGATAACTTTTTTCTTTGTTTTAAAAATATACATATGATATTTTTAATGTGTCTACAAAATGGGGTAATAAAGGAGGTAATTTATGGATCGTATCACTTTTATAGTTGCATTTTTTACAATGATTATTTGGGGCTCTGGCTTTGCAGCAATAAAAGCTAGTATTTTGGGTGGTTTTTCTTCAGGGAATTTAGTTCTTTTTAGGTTCCTAATCGCTTCTTTAGTATTTTTAATTTATGCATTTGTCACACGATCTACATTTAAATTACCACACAAAAGTGATATTCTTCGTATTGCTACTTTAGGTGTTCTTGGTATTACCATTTATCATGTTGGCGTGACTTTTGGACAACAAACAATAACAGCTGGGACAACAGCAATGATTTTATAGGTGCTGGACCTGTGTTTACAACGTTGATCGCTGTATTTATATTAAAAGAAAAAATGGAATGGTTCGGTTGGGTAGGTCTCGGTGTTGGATTTATCGGAATTACTTTAATAACGATGGGATCATCTTCGGGAGAAACATTTGTCTTATCACAAGGTATAATAATAGTTATTATATCTGCCATAGCTGCTTCTGTTTTCTTTGTGTATCAAAAACCGTTATTTCAACGCTATGGTCTGATAGAATTAACCGCATATTTTACGTGGGCGGGTACAATTCCAATGTTTATCTTTTTACCAGGACTGACTGCTAATATTCAAAGTGCTACTCTTGAAGCTAATTTATCGGCTATTTATGTTGGCATTTTTCCTGCTGCAATTTGTTACGCAGCCTGGGCAATTGCTTCTTCCCGTGGTGATGTATCTAAATTAGCGCCAATGCTTTATTTAGAGCCTGTATTTGCCGTTCTAATCGCATGGCTATGGCTAAGTGAACTGCCGAGTTTATTATCAATTCTAGGTGGGATTATCGCTATTTCAAGTATAGCTGTGACTAATATTATAGGACACAGAGTTAGAAGGCGTGAAAGAAATTTACAAGATCAGTTAAGTGAATAAATTAACTAGAGTAAGGACATATATTAAGAAAAAAAGTAAATAGTTTGTTATACTTAGATTGACCTTATAAGGAGGTAACTAAAGTTGACACAGAAAAAATTAGAAAAAGAAGCAATGAGAGTTTTAAAAGAAACGAGTCGTACATTTTATATACCCATCACATTATTAAAGCGTGAACTAAAACTTACGGTTGGTTCAGCTTATTTATGTATGCGTGCAATAGATGAAATTGAAGATCATGAAGAAATGGCTCCTGAAATAAAAGCGGACTTACTGCGTCAAACACGTGATTTATTAATGAGTGAAAATACATTTGCCAAACAAACATATGAAACAATGGTCCAACCTTATGAAGCTGAATTACCAGAAGTAACATTACGTTTGGCTGATTGGTTAGAAATTTGTCCTGAAGGTATTCAACGTAGTGTTAGAAATTATACTGCAGAAATGGCAGACGGAATGGCTGATTGGGTTGAAAAAGATTGGGAAATACATACCAAAGAAGATTTGGATGATTACACCTATTATGTAGCAGGACTTGTAGGCGTCATGCTTTCAGATATTTGGAAATGGTACGATAATACTGAAACAGATTACGATTTAGCAATTGGTTTTGGTCGTGGATTACAAGCTGTAAATATTTTAAGAAATCAACATGAAGACTTTGCCGAGCGCGGTGTCAGGTTTATACCAGATGATTGGACAAGGGAAGATGTATTTGCTTATGCTGATGAAAACTTAGCAAAAGCTGATGCTTATTTAGAAGATATTGAAACAAGAAATATCCGTTTATTCTGTAAGATACCGCTTGGATTAGCAAAGAGCACTTTAAAAACAATGCTTAAAGGGCATGAAAAAATGACTCGAACAGAAGTTGAAACATTAGTAGAAGAAATCAAAGAAGAAGAATAATTTTATAAAATTCAAAAGGAGAAGATAAATATATGTCACAAATAAAAGAATTACTTGAAATAAGTGAACTAGAAAAAGTGTGGGAAAAATCAACAGAGAAGCCAGTTATCGTTTTTAAGCAAAGTACAACTTGCCCAATAAGTGCTTCAGCTTTTGGAGAGTTGCAAAGATTTATGAAAAATACAGAAGCAGATTTAGCAACATATTATGTGAAAGTGCGTGAAACACGTGATGTGTCTAATCAAATTGCAGAAGAGTTAGAAATTCAACACCAATCACCGCAAATATTATTAGTTAAAGATAAGGCAGTAATTTGGCACGCATCGCACAATAAAATCACAGTAGACTCAATTACAGAAGCATTAGAAAATAATTAAGCGTAAAAAATCTTTCTCACTTAGTGAGAAAGATTTTTTTGTTTTTATTTATTTTCAATAGGTTTTACTTTGAATGTAATAATGGCAAATAAAACAAAACTTACTAAAAGAATTGTTCCTCCACCAATATATAGTGGTAGCGATAATAATTTGTTTTCACCAAATGGTTCTATAAAATCAAGCCACATTCCAGCTGTTAAACCAATCGATCCAATAATGCCTGTCCATCCTTGAGCACTGATTAATTTTTGAGCATTAATTTTATAATTTTTATAAAATATTCCCCAAGCAAACATAGATAACCAGCCAACTAAGAGAATATGTGCGTGAATAGGTCGAAATGCGTAAGAACCAGCACCAGCCATGTGAGATCCGAGAACTGTTCCAATTAATCCAAAAATTGCAGAGATACGAATGAGGCGTAACGCCCATTTCTTTTCTAACATCTAAATCAAACTCCTTTTAATATTAATCTAATTTAAGTATAACCTACTACTATGAATAACAGATGAACAAGGATTTACAAGAGAGGTAATTCCACCGTAATAGTTGTCCCAGTCTTAGGTTTACTGTCTATTGTAAGCTTTCCGCCATGTAATTCGGTTATTTGTTTGACGATAGATAAACCAAGCCCAGTTCCTTCTATACCTCTATGACGTGCTGCATCCGCACGGTAAAAACGTTCGAAAATGTGTGGGAGGTGTTCTTTAGCAATCCCGATACCATTATCTTCAAAAATAATATTAACATAATCTTTTTTTGAAGAAGACATTGAAATTTTAATTTCGCCTTGTTTAGGGGTATATTTAATAGCATTACTTAATAAGTTTTCCCAAATGTTTTCTAAAAAAGAGGCATCCGCGTTTATTGTTAATGGTTCAAGTTCTAATGTTAATGATAATTCTTGATCTTCTAAACCCCACCTATTTCGTTGGACAACTTGTCTAAGTTGCTCATCTAAAGAAAATGCAGTAATTTGTAAGGGTGCTGATAACTGATCAAGTGAAGTTAGTAGAAGTAATTGCTTTGTTAAAGATGAGAGTCGTTCGGTTTCATCTCTAATAACATTAGAATATTGGATGCGTTTATCAGCTGATAAATCTCTATCTGAAAGTAGTTCTGAATAACCCTGTATGTTTTGTAAAGGGGTTTGAAAATCGTGTGAAACATCACTAATAAATTCTTTACGCAGTTTATCATGTTCATCTAATTTTCGAACCATTGATTGAAAGCTTGTTGCAAGCTGCCCAATCTCATCTTTTTGATTAATGTTTAAATGATAGACAAATTTTTCTTCGCCAACTTTTTTTGTCGCTTCTGTTAGTTCTGTAATAGGCTTAATTAATTTTTTTGCGACGATCAACATAGCAAGCAAGCTAAGAACAGCCATCCCGACAAACATGCCACCTAATAAATATTGAATTTCACTAAAAAGTAATTTTATATCAGGCCTTAAAAATAAAGCATACTGTTTATCATTAAATTTAAAAGGGACGCCAACTGTATTTGCCAACTCATCTGAAAAAATACCGGTTACAAATGTTTCTTTTGGTAATTCACGCATACCATGATATTCATGACCAGATAAGACGGAATGAATGGCTTCTTTAGACAAATTATTAGTTCGAAAGGCATTTCCATATAAAGTTTTTTGCTGTGTGTCATCAACGACATAAATTTTATAACCAGCATTTGCTTGTGTATC
>CALZEK010000024.1 GCA_945639745.1 uncultured Bacillaceae bacterium | reverse complement strand
TACCAATACCCATCGTAATTACCAACCCGACCGATAGTAATAATAGGGCAATAATAAATTTAGAATCTCCTGTAAAACTTAATGTTATTTCAACCAACTCATCAACTGCACCTGACTCGGTAAGTACTTTTGCGTAACCTGAGGCAATTAACATGACAAATGCGATCATCCCCATCATGCCGATACCTTTATTAACTACTAAATCACCTTGATAAAACTTAACAACTCTTGAAGCAAACATAATGATAATACCACCTAATGCACCTAAAATTAGCGATTCTGTTGCTAATTGAATAACTAGTGCGACAATAATTGCAAGGATAGTAAAGAAATGTAGATAATTAAAAGTTACTTCCTTTGTTTCAGCCATACTATCTGCCATATCTATATCTTGCGTTTGATAATCAATGACTGGTTTTGCTATGCGTTTTTTACGATATGTAATTAAGACAGCGACAAGTAAACCAATAATCATTGCCGCTCCGGGGAAAAGCATTGCTTGTGTCACTTCACTTGAAGTAATCTGCATGCCATTGTTTATCATTTCTTCTTTAATAATCCCTTGGAATATAAGACCAAAACCTACTGGCAATGTTATATATGGAAACTTTAATCCAAATGTTAACGCTGCAGCAACAGCACGACGATCAATTTGTAATTTATTAAATAAACCTAATAAAGGTGGAATTAAAATTGGAATAAATGCTATATGAACCGGTACTAAATTTTGTGAAAATATTGCTATACCAGCAATCGATAAAACAAGAATCGTTCTTTTACCTGAAAAAAGTGTCAACATCTTATTTACTAAAATTGTCGTGATACCTGACATTCCAATCATAACTGCAAATATCCCTAATAGCACATAACTTAGCGCTGTCCCTGACTGATTAGCCATCCCATCAACAAGAATGTCTGTTGCTTCACTAAAGCTCATTCCAGACATTAAACCAGCAGTCAATGCAGCCATTAATAATGCGAAAATAACATTAATTCTCAGTAAACTTAATACAACCATCACAAGAACACTTATAACCACTGCGTTAAACAAAGTAAATCCACCCTTTTATTTTTAAATTATTTACGCCTTTTACTTTATCACGCTAAAGTAAAAAAGACAATCATTTAGGTTTTATCATTAACATCTTTTATGACTAATGTTGTATGATATTTATAGTAAGACTTTGATATAAATAATGAGGTTGATAATCATGAATTATAATTCTTTACGGTATTTCATCGAAGTAGCGGAAACTTTAAGTTTTACTAAAGCATCTAAAAACTTGTTTGTGTCCCAACCTGGTATCAGTCAACAAATTCATTTGCTTGAAACACAGCTTGGTGTCAAGTTACTAAATCGAACAACTAGAAATGTCACTTTAACAGAAGAAGGTAAATTTTTATATAAAAAAACACTTCCTTCTTTAAATGAAATTAAGAATACAATTGATTTAATTACTGAAGGAGCTCATTTTCCATCTTTAATAAAGATAGCTTCGATTCCTTCAGCGGCAAGCATATTTTTACCTAAATTTCTAGATAACCTTCATACGACACATCCAGAAATAGAATTTGAAATTACTGAAACAACTTCTAATGAAGTGGTTAAACTTATTAAAAATAATACGTCTCATTTAGGCTTTATCAGATCGTCAAAACATACACCTAACTTATTTTCAGAAGAGCTTTCTCAAACTGAATTTAGTCGTTCAAAAGTAAAGGCTATTGTTTCTTCTAAACATCGTTTAGCTCATTTAGATTCGATTTATTTAAGTGAATTAAAAAATGATTTCTTTTTACATTATAATAAAACCACTTCTACTTCTTTGTATTATTTACTTGAAGAGGCTTGTGCACAAGCAGGATTCTCTCCTAAAACAATTTGTTCCGGCTCTGAATTATTAACTGTTTCTAATCTTATATCACATAATTTAGGAGTCACACTTATACCAAGTGATATGATTGAATTAATTGATTCACCTTTTATAAAAACGCTCGATTTAAATGATATTAATTTAGAAAGTTCTATTACTGCAATTTGGCATGATTCTGGCTACGTGAATACACACACACAGCTGCTTTTAGATTTTATAAAACAAACTTATTCTTAATTTAATCTATTTGAATAATTATGTTATTCTGATATTGTTAAATTAAATAGAAAAACCACAAGGGGAGCGTAGACCGCTGAGAGAGAATTTATTCTGACCCTTTGAACCTGTTTAGTTAATGCTTACGTAGGGATGTGGTAAATAGCGGAGTTCTTCTGACTTATTTACACATTCTCCTATTTGTTTATAACACACTTAAGGAGGATTTTTTTATGCACAAAAACTTTAAATTACAAACATTACTCGAAATTTCAATTTTTGCAGCTTTAGCGATGTTACTTGATTTATTACCTTCAATAAAACTTCATCCATCGATGTCCATTTCTTTTGCTATGATTCCTATTTTTATTATTTCTTTTAGATGGGGATTTAAAGCTGGATTTATTTCTGGATTTATTTGGGGAATCTTACAGATTGCTTTAGGAGATGCTTGGATATTAACACCTTTACAAGCCTTTATTGAATATTTTATCGCTTTTTCTTTTATTGGATTTGCTGGGTTATTTGCTAGTAAAATAAAAGATAACTTACTAATTAACAATAAAAAAACAGCAACAATTTATATTGTTATTGCTGTTTTAGTCGGGGCAGCAGCACGCTATTTTTGGCACTTTATTGCTGGTGTTGTTTTCTTTAGTGAGTATGCACTTGAAGCAGGACAAGGCCCTGTTATTTTTTCCTTGATAGCAAACGGAATTACTTTTACTGGTGCAGCTATCGCTTGTTCTATTTTACTTGTTTTACTTATTTCAACTGCGCCTCATTTAATTACTTCAGCGAAAAAAGTGCATTAAATTAATTTTTTCTCTCATTGCCTTAACACTAAGAGAGGTGTATTATTTAAATAAGACATATTAGAAATGGTGATGTTATGCGAGTAGCAATTTTTGATTTTGACGGTACCTTATATAAAAAAGAAACTTTTAATAGTTTAATGGATCATTTAAAAGAACACTCAGAGTACCAAACAGAATATAAACAATTTTATAGAAGAATCTTACCACCTTATTTGGGTCATAAATTAAAAATATATCCAACACATCGAATGCGCGCCTATTCAATGCAATTATATATGAATGCTTTAGATAGACTTTCATTAAAAGAATTAAATGATTTTTTCGGTAGTTTAGCAAAAAAAATGCGCTCAGATTTTAATCCACCTGTCATTAAACGCTTAGAAAAACATTTTCAAGAAGGTACTTATACTATGCTTGTTTCAGGTGCTTATACACATTTATTAACTCAATTTAAAAAAGAATTTCCTTTTAATGAAATCATTGGAACAGATATTCCTATTTTAAAAGGTGAAGTTAATAAAACTGAAAAAATCGAGCATATTCAAGGTGCTATGAAAAACATAAAAATCAATGAATCTCTTAAAAATAAAAGCGTTGATTGGCAAAACAGCTTTGCATATGCTGATAGCATTTCTGATTTATCAGTTTTAGAGCGGGTTGGTCATCCTGTTGCTGTTAATCCTGATACAGCATTAAGGAAAATTGCTGTCGAACGTAATTGGGAAATTATCGAGGTGAAAAAATGACTGATAAACAATTATTTTATACAACTGTGACACTTTTAGAACGTCCATTTATTTTAGCTGCTACTGGACGTGGCTTATGTTATGTTGATAGTTCTGAAACAACGCTTACTGATTTAACGAGTTGGGTTAAGCGAAGTATGCCTACATTTAACTTAATTGAAGATTATCAATTTATGGAACCATATATTCAACAACTTGATGCTTATTTAAAAGGCGAATTAACAGAATTCGACCTACCTTTAGCAATTAACGGTACTAAATTCCAACTGATTGTTTGGGAAGCATTACGGAAAATTCCTTATGGGAAGACCGTTAATTATTCAGATATCGCACAACAAATTAGTCAACCTGATGCAACTAGAGCTGTGGCAAATGCGATTGGTGCTAATCCACTATTAATTTTCATTCCATGTCATAGAGTGATTGGAAAAGATGGTTCTTTAACCGGATTCCGTGCTGGAATTAATTTAAAAAGACAACTTCTCACAATTGAAAATGCATTATAAAAAACCGAGTTGATTAAATCAACTCGGTTTTATTCCATTTTTGTTACTTTTGCTGCAGTAATTTGTCCAGGAATTGAAAATGTCATCACACCATCATATTCAACAATAACATGATCACCTTTTTTTAAACTATCTATATCCGAATAATTAACATAAATTAAAGGTGTATCTGGATTCATTTGAAGTATCTTCTCCATACTTAAATCTTTTAATTCTTTATAAACGTCTTCATCTTCATTGTCGATCATCAAGAATCTTTTTTCTTCAACCTGCAAAACATAACCAGATAATTCTTCTGTTACTTGTTTTGACTCTTTCTCCTCTTTATTCTCAGAGTCATTGGAACAACTTACTAGTATCGTTAACACAATTAAGAAACTTATTACTTTTAATAAACGCATTTTTTAAACCCCTTTTATATATTCAATGTCGTAACCCATCCTCCAAATAAATTAAACAATAAACTTAAGATGTAAAATCCTAGAACAAAACCAATAGCAGTAACTTTCGAAAATCCAGCAACTTTTTGTAGACCAATGATTGTTAAGACTAAGCCCCATATAGCGAAGAACTCTACCATGATAAGTACATTTTTTATCATCAGATTATCTGTTTGAATAACTGCAGCCAAACTTGTTAACACTATTGAGGGATCTTTTGTAATTATCATTGAAAGTAGACCGTTGACAATCATACCAATTGCCGAAATAAATAAAATATGTGTATTCATTGAATATAGTTGCTTAAATGTTATCGGTTTTTTAATTACTTTTGCAATAACAAGATAAATAACTGTCGTTATTAAAGCCGTCAAAGCTGGAATAATTAAATTTCCTACACCTGCTAATAAAGCAGATATTTTTATTAGCAAATCTTCATTCATTCCAAATATCTGAATCGCTTCTTGAATTTCTGGATCATTTGTATAATCTATATTTAAAGCCGTCATCACACCACCAGTCATCATCAATATACTGATTATAATTAATGGCTTCCAAATGACAGGATTTTGTTTGATTTTTATAAATTCTCTTGAAGGTTGCATCAACATGCCTAGTAATTTTGGTTTCTCTTTATTTTGATCGTGATTAAACACATCTTCACTCATCTAAACCCACCCTTTCATTAGATACTTCCATTCTATCTGATAACGCTCAGATTACATAATCATATAATATGATTAGCGCTTACATTTATAGTATAATTAATTTAAGCTTTAATATTTAAGGAGGTTTTTCTATGTCAGGCACAATGAAGATGTTTAATTATTCGCGCACATCAACACTTATTTTACTTCCAAAGTTAGAAGAGAAATATTGGGATATTCAACCTGAAGGTTTTCCAAATACAATTCGGTGGAATGCAGGGCATGTCTATGCTGAAGCTGATGCATTTTTAAAAGATGCAGATAAAAATTATCAAGTGACACGTCCACACTACCAAACATTTTTTGCTGACGGTACAAGACCATCAGAGTGGGTTGGTGACGTTCCAACAAAAGAAGAAATAATCGAAGCACTGATTGAACAAGACAAATACATTCAAACATTTTTCAAAAACAAGCTAAATGAAGAAGCTGATGTAGTAAGAGATATTAATAAGACTTTATTAGATAGTAAAGATGCTTCGTTACAATTTGTAACTTGGCATGAAGGGATACATCTCGGAATTACTAAATCAATCAGAGATGCGCTAAAAGAAAAAAACGAGTAGAAATACTCGTTTTTTTATATGCCTATTTTGATTTTATTCGTTTGACGTAATATTGCTCCCAAAACACTTAATGCCGCTAAATAACTTGTATTTGTATTTTCAGGCATTGGTTTGTTTTTTATTGTTGTCTTCATTTCTCCAAATTCTCCACTTACTTCAATTGTATGTTCATTCTCTTTTATAAAAGGAGAGGCAATGATTTCAACCTCTGTTTTTGTTACACCTAACCCTGCTAAAGAGAGTATAATTGCCACATTAATATTTTTAGGATATTTTTCAATTGCTTGCGCAGCTGAACCTTGATAAATTACCTTATCTGTAGTTATACTTCCTTCATTAAAAGTATGGGCTGGTTTTCTTGTAGTTAATTTTACTGTTTTAAGGCCTGAAGTAACTTCAGCGTTTTGAATTAAATCCAATCCGCCAATTGCACCTGAGGGCAGATGGATTGAATGATTATTTTCGAAAGCTAATGTATAAATATTTTTCAAGAATTCTTCATCAGAAAAGGCGCCCACACTAATAATCAGGCAATCTTTATGTTTAATGACTTTAGGTAAATATCTTTTCACTGTTGATACTGTAGCTGCTTCAACAACTAAATCTATGTCTTTTTCTAAGAGACGATTGATATCCTCAGTAATTTGAATATTATATTTATCTTCTAAATGTTTGTACTTTTCTTTATTTCTTACAACACCCGCTACTATCTTGATTGGATAGCTTGATTTTTCATTGATTTCTTTTAACAAATATTCTGCAATAACTCCTGTTCCTATTAAACCTATTTTAATTGAAATCACTACCTATCTGTTTTTATTATTTAAAAATTGAATTTGGTAAGAAGGCAGAAACTAAATAATTTGGTGCATTAACTATTTCATTAATTCTAAGGTCTACAGAAATACTACATAGCATATATGCTTCAGAATCTTTTAAACCATAGACATCTATTAAATGTTCAATCATATAACTAATCGCCTTTTGCGATGCTTGGTATAAATCCGGTCCTTGACCTGTAGTGACAAAATATCCCTGACTATCAGCTTCAGGTGTTGGCGGTCCTGGAATTTCATAACGTGGTTCTTGAATTGTTTTACCCTTATGAAGTGTAAATTTAATTGTTGTTTCCATTGATGCTTCAATGGCTGTCCCACAAACCTCCCCGTCACCTTGTGCTGCGTGAGTGTCACCAATTGAAAATAGGGCACCTTCAACAAAGACTGGTAAATATAATTTTGTCCCTTTCACTAAATGACGAATATCCATATTTCCACCATTTTGTCTTGGCGGAACTATTCCATGAAGTCCTGGTTCTTCTAATGCTACTCCCATAGTTCCTGGAAAAGGCTTAATAAAAAAATCAATACCATGTAAAAATTCAGCTCGATTTCTATCTTTTAAATCAAATATTTTTATTTCTGGTTTTATAAACGTTTCAGATAATAAGCCAAATCCCGGTATAATAGCTGTCCAACCCCAATCTAATTGACGAAAATCTAACATTTCTATTTCAAGTGTATCGCCAGGCATAGCTCCTTTTACATAAACTGGTCCTGAGACAGGGTTTACTTCATTAAAATCTATATTTGCTACATCTTCAGGTGTTGAATTTTTTGTGAATTGACCATTCGAAGCTTCGATTATTTCATAATTAACAATTTGTCCTGATTCTACTTCAGTTATTGGTTCAATTGAACGATCCCAACCAAAATGTGAATGTGAATGAAAATCATGAATTGTTTTATATGGATAATTATGTTCGTGTATACTCATAAACAATCTCTCCTTTTTTCTTTGCTATCTCTATTGAATCATTTATTATTTAAAAACTCAAAGAAATTTTTAGATTTATCAGTTTTTTTAACTAGATTCAATTCAAATCATCTAACAATCATTCTATAAATGTTGTATTATGGAAGTAAGATTTGCACAAAAGAGGTGATTAAATGAACCGTGATTTTTTATTTAAAGGACTTCGTTTCTTAATGGTGATAGCAATTACTGTTTTAAGTGTTTTCTTATTAATCTATCTAAGTAAACTAACAGCACCGTTTATTATTGGCTTTTTCTTAGCTTTAATCATTAATCCGTTAGTAGATTTTTTTCAGGTAAGAGCAAAAATGTCTCGTGGTTTATCTGTATTCACTTCTATTATTATTATTTTAGGTGTGATATCAACTGCGATTACATTACTTGTCAATGAAATTATTACTGGATTTGCCTATCTCTCTAAAATTGTACCTGAAAGGTTCACTCAATTTACAATAAACATTGAATATTTTTACAGCACAAAAATCATTCCGATTTATAACAATTTGCTCATAATGTTTGAAGATTTAGACCAAGATCAAAGAAGTACTGTTTTAGATAGTGTACAAATCCTTGGTTCTAATCTAACAAATGCATTTAGTAACTTAACTCAATCAACTGCTAATGGTTTATATACACTTATTTTAAAATTACCTAATATGGCTACCTTGTTAGTTATCTCACTACTTGCTACTTTTTTCATAAGTAAAGATTGGTATCGATTAGTTAAAAAAATGCACCAAGTTGTACCTAATAAAGTTCACGATAAAATCGATCAAATTCATTCTAGTTTACAAAGAGCTTTGCTTGGCTTTTTAAAAGCCGAATTAAAACTTACTTTTCTTACGGCATGTCTTGTTTTAATCGGACTATTAATTTTAAGAGTTGAACACGCTTTAACAATTGCTTTAATTATTTGGATTGTTGATTTTCTTCCATATATCGGTGCTATTTTAGTGTTTTTACCGTGGATTATCTTTAGTTTTACTACGGGAGATATCACTCTTGGTATTGGCTTATCAATTCTTTATGGATTAGTCGTTGCTCAAAGACAATTAATAAAACCTAAAATCCTTTCCTCTAGTATTGGAATAAGCCCTCTCGCTACACTATTTGCCATGTTTGTAGGTTTTAAACTAATTGGTGTATTAGGAATTATTTTAGGCCCTCTTACTTATATTTTCGTAATAACACTACATGAAACAGGGATATTTAAAGCTATTTGGACTTTTGTTGTTTTATCGCCAAAAAAAGAGGACGTTATTATTTATAAAAATAAGAATGAAACTAATAAATAAACTATTTTTTACTCTTATTTTTTAACGTGAAAAATATCTATCATTAAATGTTTAATTAACTCATATATAGGATATATAACTACATAACTTAATTTAGTTATAAAAAAATAACACTAAATATATAGGAGTGAATAAAATGAGTATAATTTGGACACTAATAGTTGGTGGTCTAATTGGTTGGTTTGCTGGTCTTTTACTAGGCAGAGATATACCTGGTGGAATTGTCGGCAATATTCTTGCAGGGATTGTAGGTGCTTGGCTTGGTTCATTATTGCTAGGTGAGTGGGGACCCGAGTTAGGCGGATTCTTTATTATTCCAGCACTTATTGGTTCAGCAATTTTAATTTTAATTTTAAGCTTTATTTTAGGTAAAGCTCGTAAATAAATTAAAAACGTTTTTGCTTTTTAGCAAAAACGTTTTTTTAGATTTTAACATTTAAAAAAAGTGTGCAAAATCTAAGTTATTAACTTGATTTAGCACACTTAATTAGAGTATTTATTTTTAATTATAAAAAACATTGTACTTAAAGTAGTAGCTGCATAAGCTGTGTATAATAGAGTAATCAATACAAAGCTAGTAAACAATGGTTGATAGGCATAATGAACAATTATTAAAATGACAATCATCGAATAGACAATTCTAAATCCGATATCCCTACCTTTTTCTAAGACGCTCAAATAAAATTCATCTGTAGGTGCATTGCTACCAAGTAAGCGTAAGTTCATAAAACCATCTAACCCTAATCCCAATAATATAAGACCTATTGCAAATGTCTCACGATCTGTATATAAAAGGATACTCGAGGCAATTAATGCAGTGAGTGGTAGCCATAATATCATAATTTGATTTGAAATTCTATTTGTTTCGATACTTAACCCTCCTCATCCCATAGCTAATTTTTTATGGCTTTCTTTAATATATCATATTTTTAAGATGTATAATTCAAACATAAAAAAGACTGAACACTTCTCTCAGTCTTAAATATTATTCTTCAAAAGGCAATGCAAAGTTTTTTTTCTTTGGTTTGTCACTCATTAATAAATGACTTTTTCGAGCCATATCTTTTGTATACCAATAACCTTTTAAATAGCGTTCTAAGTCTTCTACATCATTTACTTTTTCTTCTTTTAATTCAGCTAATAATAACTGGATTTGTTCTTTAGTTAAATCTAAACCATCAACGTTAAGCTTCTTCATTTTTATTACCTCCAGCTTCTTTATATAATCTTTCATTTCCTTCTGCTAAAAGTTCAGCAGTTAAAGACCAATTAGCTGTACTTAATTGATTCATTTCTTCATCTGTTAACTTTAACGTGTAACCATAAGGAATTGTTTTTCCTTGAATCCCTATACGTACCGCTTGTTCAGCTACTTCACTTGATATTTCTTCAAAACGGCTATTTTTTATTGCTTTTTTAAAATAATCTCTTGCCTCATCGCTTTTAAAGACGAGAATAAATTTATCTTGAATAAAATCAGGTTGATGACGAATAAAAAATTGTAAATCAGACATCAAAACACCTCCTCGATTAGTATAACAAAATGTGTTCAAATAAACACTTATTTTATAGATGTTATTTACTTATCTTTGCTTCATTTCTGTTATGATTATAGTAATTAATTATTAGGGAGTGATTTTATGTCAAAAAGTTTTTGGGACAATGAGGATTTTGATGTATTTTACATAGAAGGATTAGAAAATAGAATGACTGCTTTACAAAATCAAGTTCAACCTAAGTTTCATCAATTAGGTGATTATTTTTCAGATGTTTTATCAGGACATGGGACTGGTGAGTTTTTTCCTCATGTTGCAAGACATGCCCGTCGCACTGTAAATCCACCAACTGACAGTTGGGTTGCTTTTGCTTCTGCTAAACGCGGTTATAAAGCATTACCACATTTCCAAATTGGTTTGTGGGGCACACATTTATTTATTATTGTTGCTGTTATTTATGAAAATCCTCACAAGAAAATAATTGCTGAGCGCTTTAAAAACGATTTAAATCCTCTTATTTCACTCAAATCTGATTATATTGTTTCTGGAGATCATACTAAACCAGATGCCGAATTCATTCATAAAATAGGCACAACTGGACTTACTAAAATTCTAGATCGACTTCATGATGTTAAAAAAGCTGAATTTTTAGTCGGTAGACATCTATCTCGTGAAGAAGCGATTAAAATGAATAAAGATGAATTTTTTAATTATACAAAAGAAACTATCGAAGATTTACTTCCCATTTATGATATAATTATTGGACATTAAAAAGAGATTTTTCTCTTTTTAGATTGCTTTATTGAGAGCGCCATCATATAGTTGTAAATATATTAAGAAAGACTAACTATATAAAGTCAAGTGAAAAAACAAAATAATTTATTAAGAAAT
>CALZEK010000023.1 GCA_945639745.1 uncultured Bacillaceae bacterium | reverse complement strand
CTTGTTATGATGAATAGTAATGTAAATTATCTTATATCAATCTTTGCAATGGTGATTTTTGCACTTATCTTCTTTCGACTTTTATTTAAAGGAGAAGGTAACAATATTTATTATTTATTATTAATTGGGATGATTTTAGGTACGTTCTTTAGTAGTTTTACTTCGTTTATGCAAGTGTTAATCGATCCTAATGAGTTTATGCTCGTTCAAGATAAGATGTTTGCTAGTATTAATAATGTAAATACCAACTTAGTTTATCTTTCGATTATACTTATAATAGTGACTTTCTTGTACTTTTTACGCTTTTATAAGTATTTAGATGTTCTTGCTTTAGGAAAAGATCAAGCGACAAATTTAGGAGTTCCTTATAATTATGTCGTTAAACATTTGTTGATTATCTCAGCAGTGTTGATATCCATTGCAACAGCTTTAATCGGTCCGATAACATTTCTTGGTTTAATCGTTGTTAATATAGCATATGAATTTTTAAAAACTTATAAACATGCCTATATTATTTTAGGGTCAATATTTATTAGTATTATTGCATTAATAGGTGGGCAATTTATAGTTGAAAAAATCTTTGCTTTTCAAACAACAGTAAGTGTTATTATCAATTTTGTTGGTGGAATTTACTTTATTTATTTACTATTAAAGGAGAATAAAACATGGTAACTATAGAAAGTGTATCTAAAAAATATAATAATAAAAATGTAATAGAAGATGTATCATTAGAAATAAAGCCAGGAACAATTACATCATTCATCGGACCTAATGGTGCAGGAAAAAGTACCCTTATCTCAATGATTAGTCGGCTTATTTCAAAGGATGCTGGTGAAATAACGATTGAAGGAGAAAGCATCACAGATATAAAAGATAGTGAACTCGCTAAGAAGGTATCTATTTTAAAGCAATCAAATTCAACAAACGTTAAATTAACGATTAGAGAACTTGTATCGTTTGGACGTTTTCCTTATTCACAAGGCAGATTAAAAAAAGGTGATTGGCAAAAAATTGATGAAGCAATTGAATACATGGAACTACAATCGATAGAAAATAAATATATGGATGAATTAAGTGGTGGGCAACGTCAAAGAGCTTATATTGCCATGATTTTAGCTCAAGATACAGAGTATATTTTACTTGATGAACCATTGAACAACTTAGATATGAGACATTCTGTGCAGATTATGAAAACATTAAGAAAATTAGTTGACGAATTAGGTAAAACAATTGTCATTGTTATTCATGATATTAATTTTGCTTCGTGTTATTCAGATCAGATTGTCGCATTAAAAAATGGTGAAATAGTAAAACATGGTCGAACGTGTGATGTGATTGATGAATGTGTATTAAAAGATATTTACGATATGGATATAGATATTAAAGAAATTGACAATCAAAAAATTTGTGTTTATTTTTAAAACACTTAACGGAAGAGGTAAAGGATAATGAAAAAATTCTTAATTTTGATATGTACAAGCCTATTTATTCTTGTATTAGCTGCTTGTGGTAGTACTAATGAAGGAAAAGCAACAGATGATGAAAATAAAGATGATCAATCAGATGAAGTAGTTGTTGAACATGAATTAGGAAAAACAACAGTTAAGAAAAATCCAGAAAAAGTAGTTGCTTTTGATTTTGGTTCATTAGATACCTTAGATAAATTAGGAATAGACGTTGCAGCAGTTCCGCAACAAAACATTCCCTCGTATTTAGAAAAATATGCAAGTGATGATTACGAAAATGTTGGTGGATTAAAAGAGCCAGATTTTGAAAAATTATCTGAAGTAGATCCTGATTTAATTATCATTTCAGGTCGTCAAGCAGATTTATATGATCAATTATCAGAGCTTGCACCAACTATTTACTTAGGTGTTGATACGACAGATTACATGGCATCATTTGAAAAGAATGCTGGCGTTATCGGAGAGATATTTACTAAAGAAAAAGAAGTTCAAGCAGAATTAGATACAATTAAAGATAAAGCTTCAGCAACAGCTAAAAAAGCTGAAGAAGCAAATAAATCAGGGTTAATTATTTTAGCTAATGATGATAAGATTAGTGCTTATGGTCCGAGTTCACGTTTTGGTTTGATTCATGATGTACTTGGGGTCACGGCAATTGATGAAGATATTGAAGCATCAACTCATGGTATGAACGTATCATTTGAATATGTGACAGAAAAAGATCCTGACTTGCTTTATGTAATCGATCGTGGCGCTGTTGTTGATGGTGAGTCTTCTGCTGAAGTAATTGTTGAAAATAAGTTGATGGAAAAAACAAAAGCTTATCAAAACGATAACATTATTTATTTAGATTCTGAATATTGGTATTTATCAGATGGGGGTTTAGAATCGGTTACAAAGATGATTGATGAAATTGATGAAAGTCTATAATTTTTAAATGCAAAGTTCATTATGAACTTTGCATTTTTTATTACTTCAAATTAAACAGAGCTTATTTTGAGGCTATTTAAGAAATGTGTTACAGTTTAGGAATGGATAAGAAATGATTTATATAGATTGTAAATTATTTTAAAGAGATTTAAGAAATTCCGGAGGTAAAAGAATGCAATTAGGGATTAAAGGTCAAGAGAAATCTGAACGAGAATTATTTATACTATTAATAGGAATCGTGTTAATTGGCGCAAATTTACGTGCACCACTTACTTCAGTAGGTTCATTAATTCCTGTTATAAGAGATGATTTAGGCGTGAGTAATGCAATAGTAGGAACAATTACTACAATTCCATTAATTGCCTTTGCACTCGTATCACCATTTGCGCCAAAAATTGCTAATCGATTTGGTATGGAACGGACAATACTTGTTTCGATGTTAATTTTAGTGATTGGTATTATTTTGCGATCAATGACTGGGGTTGTCACTTTATTTTCTGGAACAGTGTTGATAGGTGTCGGGATCGCCTTTGGTAATGTGCTTATTCCTGGTTTAATTAAAATGAGCTTTCCACTGAAAATAGGGTTGATTACCGCATTTTATGCTGTTTCGATGAATTTATTTGCAGCATTTGCTTCAGGATTAAGTGTACCGATTTCATCAATTGGTAACTTTGGTTGGCAAGGATCACTTGGAGCATGGGGTGTCTTAGTTTTGATAGCTATTATTATTTGGATACCACAACTTAAAAATCAAGCTGACTTACCAAAATTTGATACAAATCAGACAACGAAAAAAACAAATATGTGGAAATCAAAAACAGCTTGGCAAGTAACAATTTTTATGGGATTACAATCATTAATGTTTTATACAATACTGACTTGGTTACCAGAAATCTTGCAATTAAATGGTTATAGTGCAAGTGGTGCTGGCTGGATGCTTTCAATTATGCAATTTGGTGTTATTCCCATGAATTTTATAATTCCAATTTTAGCCAGTAAATTAGCAGATCAAAAAAAAATAGGGCTATTTGTAGGAGGAGCATTTTTAGTTGGTATTTTAGGACTCTTACAAGGACAAGCTACTGTCATTGTTATTTCAGTCGTTTTAATCGGTATTGCTTGCGGAAGTGCATTTAGTTTATCGATGATGTTCTTTACACTAAGAACTAATGATGGCTATGAGGCATCTGAATTATCAGGAATGGCTCAATCAATTGGTTATATTTTAGCAGCAACTGGACCGACCTTATTCGGTGGCTTACATGATTTAACAGGAACATGGAATGCACCTTTAATCCTTCTGCTCATTATCTCAGTAATAATTTTAATTGCAGGGACATTGGCAGGAAGAGATGTCGTGATAGATTAAATTTAAATAAAAAATAAACAATTGACAGAAAAAAGAATTGATGCTATATTTTAAATAGTTAAAAAATAATATATTCACTCTTAAAGTCATTCAACTTTAAATCCGTGAATAGTTAATTTTTTGTAGGGAAAATCTGCTTAATAAAATAACAAAACTGTTATATTACTCTGACTCTATTTAAAAAACAATCAATAGAGCGACTAAAGTATATATGATCCAGTTGATTATTAATCTATGTTTAAACATGGACTAAATAACCAACTGGATTTTTTATTTAGAAGATTATTCACCTAAAAATTACCTAACAGGAGGAATATATTTATGAGTACACAAACAGCAGTGAAAGGTTCGTTTATACAGAAGCAAGCAAATTTCGAGATTAAAGAGCATCCACAATCAGAGCGTCTTTACCATGTGGAGATTGCACCAGCTGCAATTGAAAGTTTCTTAAAAGAGGTAAAAGAAAAAGATATTTCAGTAGAAAGACTAGAATATACACCTTATGAGCGTTTGATAATTGCATCATTATTAGAAGATCATGTTGGTGAAGGTTTTGGAACAATTTTAAGAAAGATTGTTCATGATCGTGAAACAGGTGGATTTACACTTGGTTTAGAAGGTGTTACAAAAGATACAGATGAATACGTCATTTTTGCAACAGCTATTTCACAACATGTAGGATCACCAAACTTTGATGCTATGACTAATAAGTATTATGCACGTTTCCAAGTTAAAGATACAGATGATAGTGATTCATACCTACGTCAAGCATACCGTCTATTTACAATGCACACAGATGGAACGTTTGTTGATGAGCCAACAGATTGGTTATTAATGATGAAAATGATTGAAGAAAATGCAGTAGGTGGAGAATCAAGACTTCTACATCTAGATGATTGGGAAGAATTAGATAAATATGCAGATCATCCACTAGCATCTCATAAATTTACGTATACAGCACCGCCAAGTAAAAATGTTACACAAACAGTAGATAGAGCAACATTCTTTAAAGTTAATGATAAGCCATGTATTTGTTATATCGATCAGTTTGTTTATCCTGAGACAATCGAACAAGCAAAATACTTAAAAGGATTATCTGACTCAATGGAAAATGATAAGAGCGTAATCGAATTAGAGTTACCAGTAGGAGATTTAGTTGTATTAAACAACTTATTCTGGTTACATGGTAGAGCAGCATTTGAAAAGAATAAAGATCTAAATCGTGAATTAATGCGTCAAAGAGGACGCTTTATAGAATAATATAGCCATTTATGATAAAGCACCTTTAGATTATAAAGGTGCTTTATTTTTATCATAATTGTTAAAATTAGGAGGAAGAAGAAATGTATGATGTAGTTATTGTTGGTGGCGGTATTGTTGGACTTTCAACAGGTATGGCTATTTATGAAAAATATCCAGGAATTAAATTATTAGTCATAGAAAAAGAATCTGAATTAGCCAAGCATCAAACTGGAAATAACAGTGGCGTTATCCATTCAGGCATTTACTATACACCAGGAAGTTTTAAAGCAAGATTTGCTAAACAAGGTAGTAAAGATATGCAAGAATTTTGTAAAAAGCATGAAATAGATTATGATATGTGTGGTAAAGTAATTGTTGCTTCAAATGAAGAAGAATTACCCTTATTGGATAATCTTTATGAGCGAGGTTTAGAAAATGAACTAGAAATTGAAAAAATTGATCAAAAGCGTTTAAAAGAATTAGAGCCTCATATTGCTGGAGTAGCAGGGATACATGTACCTCAAGCGGGGATTGTTGATTATACGCAAGTTAGTTTAAAATTTGCAGAATTGATTAAAAAGAGTGGTGGAGAAATTTTACTTGATACAGAATTAATTAAAATAAATGAACATAAAGAATCTGTGACGATAGAAACAAATCGTGGAAATTATGAAGCGAAATTGGCTATTAATTGCGCAGGACTACATAGTGATCGAGTTGCAGAGGCAACAGGTTATAAAACAGACATGAAAATTGTGCCATTTAGAGGTGAGTATTATGTACTTAAACCTGAAAAACGTGACCTAGTTAAAAATTTAATTTATCCGGTTCCTAATCCTAAGTTTCCATTTTTAGGTGTTCACTTTACACGTATGATCGGTGGAACGGTCGAAGCAGGACCTAATGCTGTATTAGGATTTAAACGTGAAGGCTATAAAAAGACAGATATTAATGTAAAAGATACATTTGAATCGCTGATGTTCCCAGGATTATGGAAGCTTGGTGGAAAGTTTATGAAAGAAGGTATTTCTGAATATGCACGTTCTTTCAGTAAAGCTAAATTCACACAAAGCTTACAAAAAATGATTCCAGAAATAACAGAAGATGATTTAATTCCAGCACCAGCTGGTGTAAGAGCACAAGCAATTACAAGTGATGGGCAAATGGTTGATGATTTTGAAATTATTGAAGGTAAACGTTCAATTCATGTTTGTAATGCACCATCACCTGCAGCAACTGCTTCAATTGGAATTGGTAAAGAAGTCGCAAGTAGAGTTAAACTTTAATCGTAAATAACTTTCTTGAGTCGATTTACGGCTTCAGGAATATCTTCCATACGAATAGAAGAAAAGCCGATAACGAGCGTGATTTCATTGTTTTCTGCTCTCGTTTTCGATTCAAATAAAAATCGTCGAATCGTATGAATGTCAAGAAGGTGTTTAGGTGCGGCTTGCTCAATTTGATCATATGTTTTATCAGTTTTAAATGAAGCAGTAAAATGTAAGCCGGCAGGTACATCATTAATTGAAATATTATCTTGAAAGACAGAACTTAGTTGTGTAATAAGTTCTGTTCTTTTTTTTTCATATATAAGATTCATTCGCTTAATGTGTTGTAAATAACTCCCATTTAAAATAAATTCATTTAAAGTAAACAAACTAAGCGTATTATTATAAGGTAATAATTTATGATGATGGTTACGATAAACTCTTAACAAATCGTATGGTAACACCATATAACTAATTCGAAATCCCATTAATAATGACTTAGAAAATGAACCCATATAAATAACTTTTTGATTGTAGTCCAAGCTTTGTAAAGCAGGAATATTATCAGTTTGATATTTAAATTCACTGTCATAATCATCTTCAATAATATAGTGGTATGGATTTTCTGCAGCCCAATTTAATAAATCAAAACGCTTATAAACAGGCATGATCGAGCCAATAGGAAATTGGTGAGAAGGCGTTAAAAAAACAGTGTTCACATCGGAATTTTTAATTTCATCAATGGAAATTCCATTTTCATCAACTGAAGTAGGATAAATATTTGCATCTAGTTGTTCCATTAATCCATACAATCTTTGATATCCTGGATTTTCTACTGCTATGTTTAATTGTTTGTTACTAGCTAACTTTAAAACATATAAGGTTTGCTTGATAAGTGTTTGAGTTCCAACACTAATTACAATTTGTTCTGGTTCACAATCAACACCACGTGTGAGGTTGATCATTTTTGAAAGTGTTTGTCTAACAATTAAGGGACCTTGTTGATGGGTAATGTGTCCTAATTGATTTTGATGTTTTTGCAAAGCGAGTTGTTGTGCTTTAAACCACTCTTTAAAGGGAAACATATCTACATCTGTATCCATATGAGATAAAGAAAGTTTACGAGGCTCATCTTTTGAAAGGGTTTCTTTTAAATCCTCAGGAATTAATTGTGCTTTTTTTGAAAAAGGTTGAGATAATTGAGTAATTTCTTCAACATAATAGCCACTTCGTTCAATTGTGTAAATATAACCCTCTACTAAAAGTTGTTCATATGCACTTGTAATTGTATTCACACTGACGCCTAATTGCTTTGCTAATCGACGCTTCGATGGTAATTTTTCTCCCTCATTAATTTTGTTTTTCATAATTTTTATTTTTATTTTTTCGTAAATTTCTCTGTATAAAAATTCGTGTTCTGAATTTTTGTCTAAATCAATAAAAAACATATAACCACCTCCAACTGGTACCATTAAGTATTCTGTTTTGGTACTTTATATATTATCAAAACGTTGCTACAATTGCCATATAAATTAAAAGGAGTTGTGTGAATATGACAAATACAACAAAAATTACAAAAACAAAAGAGTTACAAGATAAAAGAGCTAAATACGTTACGCGTGCAGTTGGAAACGGTAACTTAAATATAGCAAAAACAGCACAAGGAGCAACAATTACGGATGTTGAAGGAAGAGAATGGATTGATTTTGCAGCAGCAATTGGTACCTTAAATGTTGGACATAGTCATCCAAGAATTACTGAAGCAGTCAAAAATCAAGTAGATAATTTTTTACATCCTGGTTTCAATGTCATTATGTATGAATCATATATTGAATTAGCAGAAAAAATATGTGAAATTGCACCGGTAAACTATGAGACAAGTGCGGTATTATTAAATACAGGAGCAGAAGCAGTTGAAAATGCAGTTAAAATTGCTCGTAAATATACAGGACGTAAAGGAGTCGTTTCTTTCACAAGAGGATTCCATGGTCGTACGAATTTAACAATGGGAATGACAAGTAAAGTTAAACCATATAAATTAGGCTTTGGACCTTTCACACCTGAATTATACCAAGCACCCTTCCCTTATATGTATGAAAAACCTGAAGGTATTACAGAAGAAGATTTTATTGATCAAGGGATTGCTGATTTTAAACATTTCTTTGTATCAACTGTAGCACCAGAAGATGTTGCATGCGTTATTATTGAACCTGTTCAAGGTGAGGGTGGTTTTATTATTCCACCAAAGAAATTCATTAAAGCTGTTGAACAATTCTGTAAAGAAAACGGGATTGTCTTTATTGCTGATGAAATCCAAACAGGATTTGGACGTACAGGATCAATGTTTGCGATTGAACAATTTGATATTGAGCCAGATTTAATCACATTATCTAAATCATTAGCAGCAGGTTTACCACTAAGTGCAGTTGTTGGTCGTACGGAAATGATTAATGCACCTAACCCAGGGGAATTAGGTGGTACTTATTCAGGAAGCCCAGTAGCATGTGCAGCAGCTTTAGAAGTCATAAATGTGATTGAAGATGAGAATTTAGTCGAAAAGGCTGAAAAAATTGGAGCAAAAATTGAAACAGTATTAAATGAATTATCTGATCAATATAACTTTGTCGGAGATATAAGAAGACTAGGTGCAATGGTTGCAGTGGAGATTGTTGAAAGCAAAGAATCAAAAGCTCCAGATGCAGCTAAAACAAGTGCAATTGCTAAATATGCAAATGATAATGGCCTACTATTATTAACAGCAGGAATTAAGAGTAATGTTATTCGTTTCTTAACGCCACTTGTAATTACTAATGAAGAATTAGAAAAAGGTTTTGCCATTTTAAAAGAGTCATTTAAATCTGTAAATTAAGTTAATAGGAGCTGAAAAATAAATGTCTGAACAAATTATTGTTAAAAATCCAGCAACAGGTGAAGTCATTAAAGAAATTAAAAAAAATACAGTTGCTGAAATTAATGAAGCTATCACTATTGGTGAGAAAGCATTTAAAACATGGAAAGAAGTTAATGCAAATGAAAAGTCACGTTTATTAAGAAGATGGGCTGATTTAATTATTGAAAATATTGACGAGCTTGCAGAGATTATTACAACTGAAAATGGAAAGCCATTAGTAGAAGCAAAAGGCGAACTGAAATCAGGTGTTAGTTACGTTGAATGGTATGCAGAAGAAGCTAAAAGAATTTATGGTCGTACAGTGCCAGCAAATAGTGGCGATAAACGTATTTTAGTAAGTAAGCAACCAATTGGTTTAGTCGCTGCAATCACACCTTGGAACTTTCCAGGCTCAATGATGTTAAGAAAAGCAGCACCTGCATTAGCGGCAGGTTGTACTTTTATTGTAAAACCAGCTGTAGAAACACCACTTACAACAATTCGTTTAATTGAATTAGCTCATGAAGCAGGCTTTGAAAAAGAAGTGATTCAATATGTTAATGGACGCGGTAGTGTTGTTGGTGAACTGTTTACAAGTAGTAAGGCGATTAAAAAAATCACATTTACCGGATCAACAAATGTCGGTAAAATTTTAATGCGTGATAGTGCTTCAACTGTTAAAAGTTTAACAATGGAATTAGGCGGTCATGCTCCAGTTATTGTGTGTGATGATGCAGATATTGATTTTGCAGTAGAGCAAACGATTATTACAAAATTCCGTAACGCTGGTCAGACTTGTGTGTGTGCAAATAGACTGTTAGTTCATGAATCAATACTGGATGAGTTTACAGAAAAATTATCTGAAAAAGTTAGTGCTTTAAACATGGGCAATGGCTTAAATCAAGAGACGGAAATTGGACCAGTGATTAATAAAGATAGTTATGAAAAAATAATTAATCAAATAGATGACGCAGTCTCTAAAGGTGCAGAAGTAACAACAAATAATCAAGATAAGCATTCATCTGAAAATGAAGCTTACTTTGTTGCACCAACGATTTTAAAAAATGTTAGCTTAGATATGAATATTATGTATGAAGAAACATTTGGACCAGTTGCTCCAATTACATCGTTTAATAAATTATCAGAAGCAATTGAAATTGCTAATGATACACCTTATGGTTTAGCATCATATTTCTTTACAAATGATTATCGTAACGCCATTTATCTACATGATAACTTAGATTATGGAATTGTCGGTTGGAATGATGGTGCACCAACAGCTGCTCAAGCGCCATTTGGTGGTGTGAAAGAAAGTGGTTTAGGTAGTGAAGGTGGTATTGAAGGAATCGAACCTTACTTAGAAACAAAATATTTATCAATTGGTAACGTAGAATAATAATAAAACAGCTTTAAATTAATTTAAAGCTGTTTTATCATATTAAAAAAACTTAAAAAAGAGTGTATAATACAGGTGAAGATTGTTATAATAACAACATGACGCAATTAAGAGGTGATAAATTATGTTAAATACAGTATTTATAGCAGGACATGCAAGGTTACCATCTGGAATGGCTGCTCAAAACATGTATGAAGTACTTACAATTACTGCTGAAATTGATAAGAAGTATGGCGTTGTCATTGAAGCAAGCTGTACATTAGCAACAGACCATGGTAAACACTATATTGATCAATTGTTAAAAGGTTATAGTTTAAGAGATGGTATTGAAAAGCCAATTGAAGAAATTCAAGCACATTATTTAGGTAAAGCAGGAAGCGCATTAACAACAGCTTTAAAAGATTTGTATAAACAGTACGAAAGTTATCATAAGAAAAATGATTAAGCATACTAAGCCAATTACATAATCAACAGTTAGAGGTCTAAAGAATAGGAGAAATAAAGATGAATAAATCAAAATATTCAACAGTAATTCCTATCATTATTCCAACTAATTCAATGTTAAAAACATACAATTGTTTTTTAATTAAAACAAATAAGCAGCTAACATTAGTTGATGCGGCAGTTGACGATGATGATTCATATCTTTTTTTCTTAGAAGTTTTAAAAGCGAATAACTTAAAGGTAAGCGATATTGACCAAATTGTCTTAACTCACAATCACTCTGACCATACTGGTTTTGTAAAAAGAATAAGACAGCAAACAAATGTAGATGTTTATGCACATCCTTCAGCATTCCTTCGTTTAATACGTAATAAAGATTTTTTAACTCGACGTATCGATTTTTTTAATAAATTGTATAATGAAAGCGATACCGGACAGCGTGGTATAAAAGAAGTCGAACGTATGAGACAAGCGCTCATAGACAATCAACATCTGCGAGTTGATTTGCCACTGCTACCATTAGTAGAGGGCGATATAATAAATGGTTTTGAAGTGATTGAAGTGCCAGGTCATTCAATTGATCATATTGCTTTATATAATGAGACCACGGAAGAATTAATTGCTGGAGACCTTATTTTAAAGCACGCACCAAGTAATGCTTTAGTGGAAATGGGCGTCGATGGAGAGATGATTCCGAGTTTATATTTATATGAACAATCGCTTAAAAGATGTGAACACCTTAAGTTAACAGTAATTTATCC
>CALZEK010000022.1 GCA_945639745.1 uncultured Bacillaceae bacterium | reverse complement strand
GCGTTTGTAATAACGGCATTTGCTATGTGAATGACGTAACAATCTGGACAGCTGGGGTCCAACCACATAGTCTAGTTCGAGCTTTACCTTTCAAAAAAGATAATTATAACAAAGTAATTGTTAATGACTTTTATCAAACAAATACACATAAAAACATTTTTGTTATTGGTGATAATGCATCATCGGAATACTCACCGAGTGCACAACTTGCTGGTCAACAAGGTGAACAACTAGCGATTATTCTAAGTGATATTGTGAGTAATGTAGAGCCTCAAAAGCCAAAGGAAATTAGATTAAGAGGTACACTTGGATCTCTTGGTAAGTCAGATGGTTTTGCTAATATGTTTTCAAAACCAATCACAGGATTACTACCACGTATCACTAAATCTGGCGTACTTTGGTTACAAAAAAGACATTAATAGAATCTGCTTGAGAATTATATTCTTAAGCAGATTTTTAATTAGCTTTTATTACATAACTAGGAGGGTATTCCATGACAGAACATAAAAACCGTATTAATAAACTCAAAAAAGATTTAATTAAAGATAATATTGATCTTGCAATTATCATGGATCCAGCTAATGTCTTTTATTTCACTGGATTTAATTCAAATCCACATGAAAGATTCTTAGCTTTTATATGCGAGCCTAAAAATGATAAAGATTTTTTATTTGTTCCCGCATTAGATAAGGATGCTGCAAGTAATGAATCCATAATTAATCAGATTATTTCAATTTCTGATGAAGAAGATGCTTTTGAAGTTTTAAAGCCTCAACTCTCATCAGATCATAACTTGATTGCTTTAGAAGAAAATAATATGAATGTTCATCGTTATAAAGAATTTCAAAAATTATACAATAAGGCACAATTTACAAATATCGAGTTGTATATCAATGCTCAACGTATGAAAAAATCACGCACTGAAATCGTTCATTTACAAGAAGCTGTTAACATTATTGAAAAAGTTCTCTTTGAAGGGATTAAAAAAGTTCAGATTGGCATGACCGAATTAGAATTAGCTGGTGAACTGGAATTACTGATGAAAAAATTTGGCGCAGTCGGGCCTTCCTTTTCAACGATTGTACTTTCTGGCGAAAAATCAGCTTTACCTCATGGTATACCAGGTGAACGGAAATTTAAAAAAGGAGATTTTTTATTAATTGATTTTGGTGTCGTCACTAAAAGCGGCTATTGCTCTGATATAACACGTACTTTTATCATTGAAGAAGCTACCGATAAGCAAAAGGAAATATACGACCTTGTTCTAAAATCTAATCAAGTAGGTATCAATTCAGTAAAAGCAAATACAGCCTTAAAACATTTTGATTTAAATGCCCGAAAAATTATTAACGATGGTGGCTACGGTAAGTATTTTAATAATCGTATTGGCCATGGTCTTGGGATAGAAGTTCATGAAGCACCTTCAATTCATCAAAAAAACGAAGACATTGCTTCACCTGGCTTGTTCTTTACGATTGAACCAGGTATTTATATTCCAAACTTCGGCGGTGTTCGTATTGAAGATGAAGTATATATTAATGAAAATGGTGAAGCTGAAGTTCTGACAAGTTTCCCAAAGACACTACAAATTTTATAGTTATTTAAACCGAGAGATTAAACATTAGATTATGTTTAATCTCTCGGTTTTTTAAGTGATAGTTACATAAATAAAGCAATCATAAAAGGCATTAAAAACGAAACAAAGATTGCACTTAGTATCATCGCAATAGAACTAAAAGAACCTTCTAATTCACTGTTCTCTAAAGCTTTTGCCGTTCCAATCCCATGTGAAGCCGCACCAATACCAACACCTTTTCCAATCGGAGTATCTAACTGAAAAATACGATAAATATAATTACTCATCATCGCTCCACCAATTCCTGCAACCATTACAAAAACAGCCGCTAAAGATATTATTCCACCTAAATCCTCAGTAATTTCTACCGCAACAGGTGTCGTTACAGACTTTGATGTTATAGAATAAATCAATTCATCACTAAAACCAAACCATTTTGTCAGTAGGAGACCTGATGCTATACCTACTATTGATCCAATAAATGAACCAATGATTAGAGGCATTAGTAATTGTTTTAATCTATCTCTTTGTTGATAGAGCGGATAAGCTAATGCTACAACCGCTGGCCCTAACAATTCACTAATTAAATCGCCACCTATCATATATGTATCAAAATCAATATTAAAAATTAATAAAAATACAATAATAATTACCGTCGCAACAGTTAGCGGCAGTAGTAATGGTGTATAAACTCTTTGATATAACCATTTAGCAAAAATAAATGCAATAATAGTTAGTAATATAAAAAAGCTAGCTATTAAAAAATTCATTCCTTAACACCTTCTTTATTTTTAGCTAAAAACTGACTCGTTAAACCTGAAGTCGTCATGACTAAAATTGTACTAATAAGTGCAATTAATATTAATAAAATTCCTTTCCCTTTAAATAAATCAAAGTAATCTATAATACCAACCGTGGCAGGTATAAAAAAGAACACTAAATTACTGACAAAAAACTGAGCTCCTGCTTCTACCCATTCAACTTTGATTATGTTTGTCATTAATAAAACAAACAATAACAACATCCCAATAACACTTCCTGGAACTGATAAATTTAATATTTCTTTTAACCAAGTTCCTAACATGCTGAATAAATATAAGATTCCAATATGCAATACGATTAAAATAAAGCGCTTCAATTTACCACCTCACCTCATATTTATAATGCTATAGATAAAAACCATCTTAGTTAAGATGGTTTTTATTATTAATTTAAATTACTTTTCTTCATTGGTCATCTGAATTTTTTTTATGAGGAACTATTTCATGCTCTCTGAAATAATTTCCCATTATAGAAAATATTGTTGTGACAATGACAGTAAATATCACTGGTCCATAAAGTCCTGCACCAATGCCAATACCAATTGCTCCAACAAAAAAGACCATAGCTGCTGAAGTCAGTCCTTTTACTTTTAATCCATCTTTTAAAATAACTCCCGCTCCCAAAAATCCTAAGCCTGTAACAATTTGAGCTGCTAAACGCATTGGATCCACTCTAACATTAGGATGTAAGTCGCTATACATGCTTACACTTTCAATAGAAATTATTGTAATAAGAGTTGTTGATACAGCAACATACATATATGTTTTTAATCCTGCTGGTTTATTTTTTGAAGTTCTATCCCAACCTATAAAAAAACCTAAGATAGCACTTAGTAATATTTTAAAATATAATTCATACTGCACGAAGAGTTCAATCATGATTATGACCTCTTTTCCCTAAATCGATTCTATGATTAATTAACTAATTATATAGTATCACGTTTACTATTAATAATGATAACACAAATAAAAATCCGCACAGATAATCTGTGCGGATTTTTTAATTAACTATTTTCCAGATATTATTTGTAAAAGCCACTGGATCTTCAATTGGTAAGCCTTCAATTAATAATGCTTGATTATAAAGTAAGTCCGTATACAAATTCAATGTCCTTTCATCATTTTGTTCAAATGATGCTTTTAATTGGTGATAAACATTGTGATCGATATTAATTTCCAACACTTTTTCAGCCTGAACACCTTGATTCTCTGGCATTTGCTGTAATACTTTTTCCATTTCTATCGAGATTTCCCCATCTGCTGAGAATGATACTGGATGTGTTCGTAATCTTGTTGATGCTTTTACCTCCTTCACTTTATCTCCAAGATATATTTTCATCTTTTCAAATAATTCTTTGTTTTCTTCTGATTCTTTTTTTGCTTCTTTATCTTCAGCAATATCTATTCCTAAATCACTACTTGTCACTGAACGGAATTCTTTATCTTTGTATTTTTCTAACATCCGAATAGCAAACTCATCTACATCTTCTGTGAAATAAAGAATTTCATAACCTGAATCACTAACTAATTCAGCTTGAGGCATTGCTTCAATTCTTGCTTTTGACTCACCAATTGCATAGTAAATATATTTTTGTTCTTCCGGCATTCGTTCAACATATTCATTCAAAGCAACTAGTTTTTTCTCTGTTGAAGAATAAAACATAATTAGGTCTTTCAATGTCTCTTTATTCATCCCATAATCACTATAAATACCATATTTAAGTTGCGTTCCAAATGTTTCATAGAACTTAATATATTTATCACGATCATTTTTTAACATCGATTCTAATTCTTGTTTAATTTTACGTGTTATATTTTTCGCGATTAATTGAACTTGACGATCTTGCTGTAACATTTCCCGGGAAATATTAAGCGATAAATCATCCGAATCTATCATTCCTTTTACGAAACTAAAATAATCCGGAATAAGTTCAGGGCTCTTTTCCATAATTAATACACCATTTGCATAGAGTTCTAATCCCTTTTCATATTCTTTTGAATAAAAATCAAATGGCATTGTTTCTGGAATATAAAGAATAGCTGAGTAACGAATTGTTCCATCAACACTCGTATGAATATGTTTTAATGGCTTATCAAAACCATAGTTCTTTTCATGATAGAAATTAATATAATCGTCTTCTGTTAACTCCGAACGATTCTTACGCCAAATAGGAACCATACTATTTATTGTTTCTTCTTCTTTATATTCTACAAATTCTTCCGATTCATCATTTTTAGGTCGGTTTTTTGTTACTTCCATTTTAATAGGGTAACGGATAAAGTCCGAATATTTCTTAATAATCTCTTTTAAGCGATATTCATCTAAATACTCCGTATAATTATTTTCTTCTGTATCTTCTTTAATTTGCAATATTACTTCTGTACCGACTTTATCTTTTTCTGTTGGCTGAATGACATAGCCTTCTGTTCCATCAGAATGCCATTCATAAGCTGTGTCACTTCCTAATGCTTTTGTTTTAACAGTCACTTCATCTGCAACCATAAATGCAGCATAAAAACCAACACCAAATTGGCCGATAATATCAAAGTCTTCTTCCATTTCATTTGCAGACTTAAAAGCATGCGATCCACTTTTAGCAATTGTTCCTAAGTTTTCTTCTAGTTCTTCTTTTGTCATACCAATTCCTGTATCAATTATTTTTAATGTTCGCGACTCTTTATTTGTCTCAATTTGAATATAATAATCTTCTTTATTAAAATTTAATGTTTCATCTGTTAATGTTTTATAATACACTTTATCAATTGCGTCGCTTGAATTAGAAATTAGTTCTCTTAAAAAGACTTCTTTTTGAGAATAAATCGAATTAATCATTAGTTCAAGCAATCTTTTAGATTCAGCCTGAAATTGCTTTTTTTCCATACCTATCTCTCCTCTAATTTTTTAAGCTAACTCTATATTAGTTTAAAATACATTTAATTTTTTACAACTAAAATGCATATTTCTTCCTCACTCTTTACAAACTAGTAATTGATTTTTAATTAAATACATACCATCGCGATGCCCTTGCTTATAAATAGTCATGCTTAGTGTCATGACATCTAATCAACAAAGCTTATTATAACAACCCCTTAGGTCGCGTTGGTGCCCATCGCACTATCTTCAATAAGGTTTATATCTTAATTTAATTCCAATTGCTATGATTATCTACTTAACGTTTACTGCTTATTTTAAGTGTTGACAATCTCATTTGCCTATTCTATTATCTATGTAGACTTAGATTATTTCTGGTTTACATAGTGAAGGGAGAAGTATATAAAATGGCTCAAGATCAATCGAGAGAAAAATTACGTATGATGATTGTTACAGCTTTATTTGCAGCAATTATCGCTGTCCTAGCTCAAGTTGCAATACCAATGCCACTTGGCGTTCCAATCACTGGACAAACTTTAGCCATAGGGCTTGCCGCTACTATTTTAGGCATGAGACATGGGACAATGTCTACAATTCTTTATTTAATTATTGGTGCAATTGGTGTACCCGTTTTCGCACAATTTTCAGGTGGGCTTGGTGTCATATTTGGTCCTACTGGAGGATTTTTAATTGGGTTTATTCCAACAACACTGTTTATGGGGTACTTTCTTGAGAAAACAAGCTTTACTCTAAAATATGCGTTGATTGCTAATGTAATTGGTATGTTTATAACTTTATTTTTTGGAACAGTTTGGTTAAAGTTTGTCGCAAATCTTACTTGGCCTGTTGCATTTGCAGGAGGATTTACACCGTTTCTTATCGGTGGATTTATTAAAGCTTTTATTGCTGCATACGTTGGAATTACTGTAAGAGAAAGATTAAAGTCAGCTAGACTTTTAATTGCACATTAATATGCTATGAAAAACAACCTGATTATTGATAATCAGGTTGTTTTGTTATTTTTTTAAAAAGCTTTTGTATATTTTATTTAGCTCATTTATGTCTAAATTTAAATCTTTTTCATAAATGTACTTTACTGCATGACCTAATGCCACTGTTGTACCACCCGCAACACTTGCTCCAACAACTGAGCCTGCTCCCGGTACGAACTTAATAACTTGTCTAAACACTGCTTTTCCTGCATTTCCTACTACCGTTGCAATAATAAGTTCTTTTGCATTTGCTTTAGAAATAGGTTTATTATATAAACTTGATAATTTTAAAATCAAACTTACTTGAATACCTACTAAAGGAACAAAATCAGATCCAGGAACAGGTAATGCACCTACACTTGTTGCCGCAGCTCCTGCTGAAATAATCCAGTTATTAGCGATTCTGTTTTTGTCCTTTAATTCTTTTCCCAAAAGTAAGTCCTTAGATTTTGCTTTTAATATTTCCAATATAGCATCTTGTAAAGCAGGTAAATTTTCACCTGTTCGAGAAGAAATCGGAATAACTGGATAACGTGAATCCGTTTGCTTTTCAACATAATCAACTAAAGAAGGTATGTCATCCGCAGCATCAATTTTATTTAATACAATTAAAATATCTTCATTACTTTTTTCAATCGACTTTAATGTTTTTAATTCATTTTCAGATAACACCGTTCCTGCTGCATTTAAAAAGAATAAAATAACATCTGATTTTTTATAATAAGCTAATGTTTTAGCTGAATTTTCCTTTATAACATCATCTAATCCTGGTGTATCTACAAAAACAATGTTTTCTTTATGATGGATTTCTTGAATTTCTATCGTTTCACCTGGCTTAGCACCTACAGTAACTAATTCTTCATCTAATAAAGCATTAATTGTAGAAGATTTTCCAGCATTCACATCGCCAACAAGTGAAATATATAATTCACCACTTAATTGTGCATTTATTTCTTCACTTGCTTCACTAAATGTTGTTTCAAAAGCTTGATCAATTTCTAAATCAGTAGACTTCTTCTTTTTAAAAAACATGTCAAACCCTCCTTATATTTCTAATTATCCATATGTATATTTTACCATGCGCTTTCTATATCTTCTATTTATCTAGGTAATTTAATAATATTTTAATTATCAATCTTACTTATATCAATAAAGCATTAGATTGATACCTTTATGAGATTTGTTGTAAATATACTTACTTTCTTCTTTAAGTTAAAAGACAATCTGTTATTATTATACTTGGAGGTGGACATTCTGAGTATTTTTATTGATATATTAACAGCAATTCCATATATTTTGCTTTTTGGCGTAATCATATTTGTAGTACTTTTATTTGCAAAAGACAAATTTCAGAACCAACATGCGATTCTACGAACACATCCTTTATTAGGTAGAATGCGATATATATTTGAAATGATCGGTCCTGAAATGAGACAGTACTGGTTTTTAAATGATAAAGAGGGAAAACCTGTTGATCGAGATACACAAGAAACAATTGCTAAGGCTGGAAAATACGCTAACACCGTCATTGGTTTTGGTTCAAAAAAAGACTTTTCAAAAACAGATTTTTACTTAACTAATTCTCTTTTTCCTTTAAATAAAGATGAATTAAGTGTTAATAATAAAAGATTAACTGAAACATATACGTATAAAATTTTAGATGAAACACTGACTAATCGAAAAGAAAAAAGAAATCAAGTACAAATAAAACCATGGCATTTATCTGATGAAAATATTGTTACAATAGGTTCTAAACGTACTAATCCTTTTAAAGTTAAAGGACTTATTGGCGTGTCTGCAATGAGCTATGGTGCTTTGTCAGCAAGTGCTGTTAAAGCTTTATCACAAGGTATTGCAATTAGTGGTGGAAGTTATATGAATACGGGTGAAGGTGGAATTTCACCTTATCATTTATCTAAAGTTTATGAAGTTGTTAATAAAGATATTTCTTTAATAGATAGATTAAGTGAAAAAATTGTCGAGTACATTGATTCTAACCCAAATTCTTCTAATTTTGATGTTGAAGATCACTTTGGTAAAGGCGTTATGTCACACGTTCGTAGTTTGATTGATCAAGGAGTTATTGAAGAGAAATATGCTGACTTAATCTTTCAAGTAGGGTCAGGATTATTTGGTGCTCGTCGTGATGGTAAATATCACGAGCCAACATTCATTGAAAACGCGGCAAAAAAAGAAGTTAAAGCAATTGAAATCAAACTTGCTCAAGGGGCTAAGGTACGTGGGGGTAAACTTCCTAAAGAAAAAATTTCTCCTGAAATTGCAAAAATTCGCGGGGTAGAAATGGGTAAAGATGTTGAGAGCCCTAATCGTTTTCCCTTGTTTAATGATGTAGAAAGTTTACTAGAAATGGTTACACATTGGCAAGATATTACAGGTAAACCTGTTGGAATTAAAGTTGTTGCTGGAGACCATAATTCATTTGAAGAACTTGCTAGCTACATGGCACACTCTGGAAAAATGCCTGACTTTATTTCAATTGATGGTGCTGAAGGTGGAACGGGTGCAACATATCAAGAAATGGCTGATAGTTTAGGTCTTCCTATTAATTCAGGTATTTTAATTCTTGATCAAACACTTAGAAAATACGGTATACGTGATGAGATAAAAATCATTGCCTCAGGCATGCTTGCAACAGCCAATAAAATGGCAATCGCACTTTCTTTAGGAGCTGATTTAATCTATGTTGCTCGTGCAGCTATGAATACTGTAGGATGTATTAATGCAGCTAAATGCCATACCAATCTCTGTCCTGTAGGTGTTACCTCACATTTACCACATCTTGAAGCAGGTGTTGCTGTCAGTGAAAAACGCTTCCGTACAGCAAACTACTTTACAACAATGCGTGAAGGTCTCTTTATGTTAGGTGCATCTTGTGGGCTTGATTCGCCTACCAAATTTAGTAAAGAACACATTGTTTTAAGAGAAGAAAATAATGACGTTAAAAAACTAGATGATATTGTTGAACAACTAAATTCGCATATCGGTAATGTTGAAAAATTTGAAATTAAAAAATCTGAAAAAATCAGCTAATTAAAAAGCGTCTGACTAAATATGTCAGACGCTTTTATATTTAAATGTATAATTTTATTATGATAAAGCTGGTTTTTTCTTTCTCTTTCTTTCTGTTCCTTCTACAACCACTGCTGCTGATGCATCGCCAACAATATTGACTGTTGTTCTAAACATATCTAGAATTCTATCAATTCCTGCAATTAAAGCAACACCTTCTAAAGGCATACCAATAGAACTAAGTACCATTGCTAACATAATCATCCCTGCTCCTGGAACGCCTGCTGTTCCAATTGAGGCAAGAACAGTTGTTAAAACAACTGTTCCAAGTTCAACTAAACCTAACTCTAAACCATAAAACTGAGCAATGAAAACAACGGCTACTCCTTGATAAATTGCAGTTCCATCCATATTAATGGTTGCTCCTAGAGGTAAGACAAAACTACTTATCTTTTTAGAAACCCCAAGATTTTCTTGTGTGTTTTTAAGTGTCATTGGTAATGTTCCAGCACTACTTGCAGTACTAAATGCAACTACTGCTGCAGGTGCAATTCCTTTAAAGAATTTAAGCGGACTCATGTTTGCAAACGATTTTACTGCAACACCATAAACGATAACCGCATGAGCAACACATGCAAGAGCTACAGCGATAATTACTTTTAATAGTGGTAGTAAAACAGATGGTCCATATTCGCCAACAATTGGTGCCACTAAACCTAAAATACCAATTGGTGCAAACTGCATAATAATACCGGTAATTTTATACATAACTTCTGCTAATCCATCAAAGAAATGGTAGACAGGATCAGCTTTTTTACCAACTAAAGTTATTGCAAGTCCTATAAATATTGCAAAGAAAATGATTTGTAAAATATTACCTTCTGTAAATGCTTCAAATGGATTTTCCGGAACAATATTTAATAGCGTTTGAACAACACCTTCTGTTTCATTAACTTCAACTTCCGAAGTAGCTACATCTATATCTAGACCTTTTCCAGGAGAAATCATAAATGCAAAAGCTAAACCAACAATAATAGCTACTGCTGTTGTTAATAAATAATAAACAATTGTTTTACTTCCAATCCTACCAAGTTCCTTAGGATCACCTGTACTTGCTACTCCAATAATTAACGAAGACAGAATTAATGGAACAATAACAAACTTAATTAATCGTAAAAATAAATCTCCAAGAGGTTGAATGACACTGATTGATTCTCCAAATATTAACCCTAAAATCACTGCTAAGACAAAAGCAATCGATATTTGAGTTAACAAATTCACTTTTTTAAACATTTCATCACCTATTCTTATGTATTAAACACTTTTAAATCAATAGCTTATTTTATATTATCGTTTTAAAATTAAATTTTTATCTGCATTCTCCTTAATAAATAATTTATATTAATTAGTTTACCATCTATTATCTAGCTAGGCTAGACTAGATTTAATTAGTCAAAGTTATAAGAAAAATCATTTTTAGTCCTATATGATATAATCAAATATATTATCTGTTCGACTGTTGCTTATAAAGGAGTTTATTAAATGATTAAAAAATATCAAAATGAAATTATTGCAGCTATTACTGAAAATTTATTTTATGGACTTGTCATCGTTGATCAAGAAGGATTTATTACCCATTTAAATAAAAATTATTGTCAATTCCTTCAAGTAAGTCAATCAGATGCTGTTGGCAAACACGTGACTGAAGTCATTGAAAATACACGTATGCATCATGTAATTAATACAAAAGAACCTGAACTTTTCCATCCACAATACCTTAGAGGTAATTATATGGTCGCTAACAGAGTGCCCCTTTTTTCAAACGGTAAAATGATTGGCGCTGTTGGTGTTGTTCTTTTTCGTGATATGCATGATTTATCTACTTTAAATAGTGAAATTAAACATTTATTAACCGAAGTTGAATTTTATCGAAATCAATTAAAAAAACAAACAGGTATTAAATATTTTATTCATGATATTATTGGCAGCTCTCAAGAAATTTTAACAATCAAACAGCAAATTAAAAAGATAGCTCCTAGTGACATTACAGTTTTGATAACAGGAGAAAGTGGAACTGGTAAGGAACTGATCGCACACAGTATTCATCAATTAAGCAATCGCAGTGATAAACCTTTTATTTCTGTTAACTGCGCCGCTATTCCTGAAGACTTATTTGAGTCAGAGCTATTCGGTTATGAAGCTGGAGCTTTTACCGGTGCCAAAACTTCTGGTAAAGAAGGTAAATTTCAATTAGCCGAAGGTGGAACATTATTTTTAGATGAAATAGGTGACATGCCTTTAAATTCTCAAGTAAAATTATTACGTGTTCTACAAGAAAATGAAATTCAGACCCTTGGAGCTACCGCAGCTTATCAAATCAATGTCAGAATTATTGTCGCAACAAACAGACCCTTAGAAGCATTAGTAACCGAAAATTTATTTCGTGAAGATTTATATTATAGAGTTAATATGATTAATTTTCATCTCCCACCTTTACGAAAACGACAAAATGATATAAAGATACTCGCTAATTATTTACTTTCAAAAACAGCTGACAAAATGAAAAAACGAGTCACTAGCTTCTCAGATGAAGTTATCGCATTATTTCTCTCATATCATTGGCCTGGTAATATTAGAGAATTAGAGAATGTTATTCAAACAGCTGTCTTACTTACTGATTCAGAAACGATTGAGCTTGAAGATTTATCACACTTACCTATCAGCCAATCAACAAAATTTAATATTAATAATCTTAATTTAACTGAAGTCATCAAAAAAGCAGAAAAAGAAACAATTTCAAAGGTACTTAAAATTGAAAGTCATAAAAAAGAAGCTGCAAAAACTTTAGGCATTAGTCTTTCTACTTTGTATGAAAAAATAAAAGAATATCAACTGTAATTTCTTTTTAACTGGAATTAATTCCGATTATTCGGAATTAAACAGTGGATTATTTAAACCTATCGTTATTAATGATAGGTTTTTTTATATTAAAAACTTAATTAATCAACGTTGCCAAGTTTATTAATAGTTGGCATGTTTATTGCAATATATTTAAATGAAGGAGGTTGGTAGCGCTTACACTCTGATTTTATTGAAAGGATGTTAGCTATGGAAAAAATTGTTGTTATTGGCACTGGATTGATGGGAAAT
>CALZEK010000021.1 GCA_945639745.1 uncultured Bacillaceae bacterium | reverse complement strand
ATTACAATTCGTATATTCGCCACTTCTATAATAGTTGGCGGATTTGATATTTTTAGAACCGGGCTTAAAAATTTAAGTAAATTTATATTTGATATGAAAACTTTAATGACAATTGCTGTTATTGGTGCTGCTATCATTGGAGAATGGGCAGAAGGTGCTGCTGTTGTATTTCTATTTGGTGTCAGTGAAGCACTTGAAGAGTATTCAATTAATAAAGCAAGACAATCGATTCACTCACTCATGGATATCGCACCTAACGTGGCTTTTGTTCGCAGAGGAAAAAACATCGTTGAGCGTCATGTTGATGATATAAAGATTTCTGACATTATGGTGATTAAACCTGGTGAGAAACTACCGATGGATGGACAAGTTATTAAAGGCCAAACTTCAATTAATCAAGCAGCTATTACTGGTGAATCGATGCCTGTATATAAAACAAAAGGCGATGAAGTATTTGCTGGAACCTTAAATGAAGAAGGGTCCATTGAAGTAATGGTTACTAAACTAGTTGAAGACACGACAATCGCAAAAATCATTCATTTAGTTGAAGAAGCTCAAGCTGAAAAAGCCCCTGCACAAAAATTCGTTGATCAATTCGCGAAATATTATACGCCTGCCATTATCATCATAGCTATTCTCGTTGCCACCATCCCACCTATTTTCCTAAGTGGTGACTGGTCACACTGGGTTTATCTTGGACTAGCTACTTTAGTTGTTGGTTGTCCTTGTGCGCTTGTTATCTCTACTCCAGTAGCAATTGTAACAGCTATAGGTAATGCTGCTAAAAATGGTGTCTTAATCAAGGGAGGCGTTCATTTAGAAGAAACTGGCCAACTTGACGCTATTGCTTTTGACAAAACAGGTACATTAACAAATGGTAAGCCTGAAGTGACTCAGATCATTCCCTTAAACAAACAATCTGAGGCAGAAATATTAAAAATAGCAACTGCAATAGAAAGCTTTTCACAACACCCAATTGCTTCTGCTATTATTCGTAAATCAAAAGCAGAAAAATTAGTAGCTTTACAAGCCACTGATTTCCAATCAATTACTGGCATGGGTGCTCAAGCAAATATAGACAATGAAGTTTATTATATTGGTAGTCCTAAACTGTTTAAAAATAAAATAAATGATTCTATACAAATTGAAGAAATTACTCGACTACAAACTGAAGGAAATACTGTCATGATTTTAGGGACAGAAGAAGATTTAATTGGTATTATTGCTGTTGCTGATAAAATTCGCGATAAAAGTATTTCTGTAATTAAACAATTAAAACAATTAGGTATTAAACATACGATTATGCTAACAGGTGACAATCAAGCAACTGGTCAAACTATTGCCAATCAGCTTGGGATAGATTCTGTTAAAGCTGAATTATTACCTGAAGAGAAACTTAATGAAATCAGCAAGCTCAAAACACATTATGGAAGAGTTGCTATGGTCGGTGATGGTATTAATGACGCACCTGCTTTAGCTTCTGCTTCAGTAGGAATTGCAATGGGTGGTGGCGGCACAGACGCCGCATTAGAGACCGCAGATATTGCTTTAATGGCTGATGATTTAAACAAATTACCATATACAGTTAATTTAAGTAGAAGAGCTGTTCAAATCATTAAGCAAAATATTTCTTTCGCGCTAGGCTTAAAAATTATTGCCCTCCTTCTTGTTATTCCTGGTTTATTGACTTTGTGGATAGCAATTATTGCAGATGTTGGCGCGACGATCTTAGTTGTACTTAATTCAATGCGCTTAATTCGAACAAAAAACTTTTAAGTTTAACTTCAATATTTTCTGGGTATTATTAAATAAGATTTAGAAAGGAGTTGATCATATTGAAAAAAATAATTTTATTAATCTTTTCAAGCATTTTACTTTTAGGATTTGTAGGCTGTTCAAGTAATGAAGAAAATTCAAAAGAACCTGTTGAAAATGACACTGTTGTAGAAACTGAAGAGAATACAAATGATGATTCAGATACTGAAAGCAAAAATGAAGATTCAAACGAAGACAGCTCTTCTTCCGACTCGCTTAACTTTACTGACTTTGAACTCGAGGTTGATTATGATAAGAATATAGAGTATGAAGCTGAGTATGAATTAAATAATGGCAGTATAGAAGCTAAAATTGAAGACGATCTTAATAACGTAAAATTAAAAGATGAAGAAGCTTTTAATAAACTAAAACCTATATTAGAAGAACTTAATATCGAACAAGATACACCTAAAGAAGATGTTATTAACGAAGTGCTTACAGCTTTTGAATTACCAGATGATTATATTAAATTTGATTTAGAAATAACTTTTGAAAACAATACTAAAGTAGAATTTAATGATGAAAAATAATTGATTTATAACGTTAATGAGTAAAAATACTCTCTTAAAAACTAGAGAAAAAATTATACTCACTAACGTTATTTTTTTGTAAATATAAAATTAACGACCGCTGACGCTTTTCACAAGCACGGCCTTAGCCTTGAGGAAAGCTTGGACCTGGAACGAAAAGCAACGCAAAATGACGAAAAAACAAAAGAAGCCCAGTAAAAAATATAATTTAATAGACTTTCTTTTGATGCTTCACTCAGTATTGTCCAAGCCTCACTTTTTATTCTTTAACGCATAATTGTTTATTCTTATTGAGACCGATGGTTCTTACAATTAAGTATATTGCTAAAATAAATAACCCTAATATTTGTAAGTGAATTAACCATTTCAAATAAAACAACCCCGTTAATTCATACATCACAAATGTTGCGTTGGTCATTGCTGCTGTGGGGAACAACATTGCCCACCATGATACAAAAAATGGCACTTGTAAATAATGTTTAATTTGATATAAAAACAATAATCCCAAATAAAATGCTAAACCATATAAAATAAATGCAAATGCACTTGCTTGACCAAATATCTTAACATATGACATAAAACCGATTGCTGGAGGAGCTAGTAAAATAAAGACAGTCGGACGTAACATATCAGGTAATGGTCCTTTGAAAAACATACGATTCATAAATAAAGTAAAATAAATAATACTAAAAATAATCCCTAAACTAAAGTAAAATATGTTTATTTCTAAGCCAACGTGATAGACACCAGCTAGTGGTACAACAATATTTCCAACTATTGGAATGAACCAAACTGGATTAAATTGTTCAATTTTTAAAGATTGCTTCCACATTAATCCTGTCAATAAAAATAAAGTCAAAATTAATTGAATAATTGCTCCCAAAGCCCAAGTAATAAAAGATATTGTTTCACTTACATCATAAAAAATTAAACCTATCATTAATAAACTTATCGAAATGGCTCCAAAAAAATTCATTTTAACTGGATGATTTAACTCTGCTTTTATATCATTTGGATATTTAATAACTCGATATAAAAAAATGCTGAAAATAATTATAAAGATTAAAATTGTTAAAGTAAATAATACAACAGAAATAACAGGCATTAAATCATACATCAACTCATACTGCTGTACAGCAAATGTTGTACCAGCTAATCCCATAACACTAGCAAATAATGCAATTGGGAAATAACGTAATCCTCTTTCATTTTCCAATACATTCACCCTCCACATATATTATCCTTTATCATAACAATACGTAATTTTACTGACATCGTCATCTTTTATGCTTACACATACCCCTATGAGCATATAAAAGACATTTTCTGTGAGATAATGTTACAATATAACTAACTCGTAGAGGGGGAATAACAATGTCTAAATTCAAAGATTTAACATCTTTAGAAGATGTTAATAATTTCATTGAACAAAACCAACTGTCTTTTTTGTATTTTACAACTCCAAACTGTAGTGTTTGTCATGGTTTACAACCTCAAATTGAAGAAATGATGACACAGTATCCTGAAATTAAAGCACGACACATTGATGCAAGTAAAGTCCCGGAAGCAGCTGGACAGTTCTCTGTTTTCACTGCACCTGTTTTACTTCTTTTTGTTGAAGGAAAAGAATATTTGCGGGAAGCACGTATCGTTCAAACACAAAAATTAAATGATGATTTAAATCGGATTTATACCAATTTAGTCAATTAATTGTCTTATATTGTCGATACTAAAAAACTCTCTAACATATAATAATGTTAGAGAGTTTTTTAGTATCAAGGATTAATAATTGAATTTATTGCCTATAAATTACAGCTTTTTTTCTACGATATAGTCTGATAATATCTCCCAAACCCTATCCATTTCTTGTTTTAATAAAACAAGGTCAGATGCTAACCATCTTAAATTAACAGCTTTCTTTTCAAGAAGTGCTGCACCTACTTTAACATCTGCAATTTCCTGAAGTTCTTCATTTAATTTTTTGATGTCAATTTCTTGTGCATAAGGACTTACAAACCATAAAGAACCAACATATAAATGATTTTCAAGTAAGCCTAATTGCCCTAAATCAGTTTGATTAGGTGAAAATGAAAGAGCATCATAAATTAAACACTCATCTTCTAACCATACTTGAAAATTAGTTTTTAAATTTTCATATTTTAATTTTTCACCATGTGTTGCACGGCCAGGAGCTAATATTTCCCCCCAAAGCAATGATGCATCTTTTGCCATGTTAATGACTGTTTTACCTTTAAACTTAGCTGTTTCATACGGAATCATAGCCTCTGTCTTCCAAGCAAGTGTAGCTTTTGGGCCAATAGAGACATCTATATTTTGAGTACTCCACATTCCATTAAATGATGGATAGGCTTTCGTTGCAGATTGTGGAATTAAACAAACATTGGCATCTTCGGCAAGGTTGATTTCAAATTTATTTTGATCTCCAGCTACGAGGCCACCTGAAGTTTCCACCATATAAACTGTTGCTTCTGATGGGTTTTTAGGATTTATGTGTAATGCACGTCCTGATCTTAGTGGAGGTAATTGATAATAATTTTCTATGATCGTTTTTCCATGACGTTTTTCAAAGTTTAATGACAGTTGACCATAATGACTCGGCCTATTAGATGGACTTTTTCGCAGAGTCATCAGATACCACTTCCAACAATATATCAGATTTAATCCAAGATATGACTTCGTCAACACCTTTATCGGTTCTTATATCTGTAAAAGCAAATGGACGATCATTTCTTGATTTTTTTGTATCTTTTACCATTTCATCTAAATCAACACCTACATACGGTGCAAGATCAGTTTTATTCACTACTAAGAAATCTGAACGAGTTACACCCGGACCACCTTTTCTTGGAATGTCACCACCTGCAGATACATCAATAACATAAATAAATGCATCAACTAATTCCGGACTAAATGTTGCTGATAAGTTATCTCCACCACTTTCAACAAGAATAATATCTAAATCATCATAACGATCTTTTAATTCATCAATTGCTTCAAAGTTCATTGAAGCATCTTCTCTAATCGCTGTATGAGGGCATCCTCCTGTTTCAACACCAATAATTCGGTCTGATTCGATAACATTTTCTTTGATAAGGTAATCAGCATCTTCCCTTGTATAAATATCATTTGTTATAACACCTATGCTGTAATCGTCTTTCATTTTACTGACAAGTGCTTTAACTAATGTTGTTTTTCCTGTTCCTACTGGACCGCCGACTCCTAGATGTACTGTTTTACTCATTTATTTGACCTCCTTATATATTAAATAAATAATTGTCATTTCTTGATTTAACATAGTCATTCAATAAAATCTCTCTAAGATAATGTGACAATATTTATAATTTGTTTATATTTTAAGATATAAATAATCTTGAATTTAAAAATTCATGTTTCATAGAAGAAATTTCAAGTGCAATTGAATTATTATCTAAGTCATCTAAACCATAGCCCATTACATCATTTGCTACTTCTTCGATAATTGGTAACATCGAGTGTACTGTTTTCACACCACTCATTTGTCCGACTGGAACAGCACGTACAGCGTTTAAAACAAGCGCTGTAATTGATGAATATAGGAATGTTTCAAGCGACATTTTTGCACTTACACCGATAATCGCTGTATATATACCATATACAACAGAATAATGATTTTTCACTTCTTTATTTTTAAATTTTTCAAGCCATAAAGACATAAATTCATCTTCTACTAATGGCTTAATCGTTCTTGTAAATTGTCTTCCCATCATTAAACTACCTTCTCTTGTTTCTGGAGATAGTTTTACAGCATGACAAATATTTTCTAATTTAATAAGTCCATCTAAATCACGGTTTTTTGCTAATCGATAAGCTTCTTTGGCGAAAATTGCATCTCCTGAAGCAAAATTATGTCGTAAATACATTTCACAAAAAACTTTTAAATCTTCTTCATTACGTATATCATCTTCTTGAATATATGTTTCCATTCCAAAAGAATGCGCAAAGTTTCCTGAGGGAAATGCAGAATCATGAATTTGAATCAAATGTAAATATGATTGATTAATGTTGGTGTCCTTTATATTTGAAAGCTTCTTTGAATCTTCTCTCTGATTGCTCATAACTAACCCCCACATCATCTAGCAGCTTTTCAAGTGTATGATCATAACGAACAAGAATTTCATCTTCTTCAATAATACATGGTGTATGACGATTACCAATTTCAAATGCTGCTTTACCCATTTCTTCCATAGTCTTAGGCTTTATAACATATGCTTGCTCTAATTTTGTGCGTAAAACGATCAATGTATCTTCATCTTCATATAACACATCACCGTATCGAAGTGATCCGCTAGCTTCTAGAGAAATAGCTATCTCTTTACCACTTTCTGTTTTTTTACGTAAAATTCTTTTATTTAATTCTTCCCATTCTAATTCAAGCCAATCAATCTTTTTAGATGTTGAATCAAAGTCCTCAAGGTTTCTTACTATTTCTTTAATTATCATTATGCAATCCTCCTCACACTTATGCAATAACACTAAAATTAATTACTATCGCATGTTTTTAATATTTTTTACTTTGATAAAGCAATAAAAATGCAGTTAAATGCCGCGGAATTGATAAGCCCCCCATTTATTATAAGGTGACTTATCAATCTCCCCGCGTCAATTAACAATATTAAATATTTTTTAGAATAAGAAGTATTTTTGTGTCATTGGTAATTCAGACACTGGTTCACAAGTAATAACTTCTCCATCTACTTTAACTTCATATGTTTCAGGATCAATTTCGACGTTAGGTGCTGCGTCATTCCATTTCATATCTTTCTTCGAAATATTACGACAGTTTTTAACAGCACTAATACGACGCTTTAATCCAAGTTTTTCAGGTACATTCTTTTGAACAGCGCTTTGTGATAGGAAAGTGATATTAGTATCATGAACTAATCCACCTTGTGCACCATACATACGACGTCCAAATACAGGTTGTGGGGTTGGGATAGAAGCACCTGGATCACCTAATTGAGCGTAGGCAATTATACCACCTTTAACTACACGATCAGCTTTAGTTCCAAAGAATTTAGGATCCCAGAAAACAAGGTCTGCAAACTTACCTTCTTCAATTGATCCTACTTCATGAGAAACACCTTGTGCTATTGCAGGGTTAATTGTGTATTTAGCTACATAACGCTTTGCACGTAAGTTGTCTGAACCATTTTTCTCGCCTTCTAAAGGTCCACGCTGTAATTTCATTTTATGTGCAGTTTGCCATGTTCTTAATACCATTTCTCCGGCACGACCCATTGCAAGTGCATCTGTTGACATCATACTGATAACACCTAAGTCATGTAAAATATCTTCAGCTGCAATCGTTTCTGGACGAATTCTTGAATCCGCAAATGCAACGTCTTCAGCTATTGTATGTTTTAAATGATGACAAACCATAAGCATATCTAAATGCTCAGCTATTGTGTTTGTTGTAAATGGTCTTGTTGGGTTTGTTGATGACGGTAGGACATTTTCATGACCTGTTAACTCCATAATATCTGGAGCGTGTCCACCACCTGCACCTTCTACGTGGAATGAGTGAATAACACGACCATCAATAGCATTAACTGTATCTTCTAAAAATCCTGCTTCGTTTAATGTATCTGTGTGAATGGCTACTTGTACATCAGCTTCATCTGCTAATTTAAGACTGTAGTCAATTGAAGATGGCGTTGCTCCCCAGTCTTCATGAATCTTAAGTCCTGCTGCACCCGCATCAATTTGTTCTTGTAACGGAGCAAGGGCTGAAGCATGTCCTTTACCCATAATACCAATGTTAATTGGTAAATCTTCTACAGCTTTTAACATTTTTTTAATATTCCATGGACCTGGTGTAATCGTTGTTGCTTTACTTCCTTCTGCAGGTCCAGTTCCACCACCAAATAATGTAGTGACACCGTTAGCCAGTGCTACATCAACTTGGTCTGGATTAATATAGTGTACGTGTGTATCAACGCCACCTGCTGTTACGATTTGTCCTTCAGCAGACATAACCTCTGTCGCTGTTCCAACTACCATATTAGGCGTTACACCACCCATCGTATCTGGGTTACCACCTTTACCAATACCGACGATATAACCATCTTTTACTCCAATATCAGCTTTATAAATACCTGTGTAATCAAGGATTAAAGCGTTAGTAATTAGTAAGTCAAGAACATTCTCTGCACGTGTACGAATACCGTCTTGTCCCATACCCTCACGAAGTACTTTTCCACCACCAAAATTAGCTTCTTCACCATAAGTCGTATAATCTTTTTCAACTTCTATCCAAAGGTCTGTATCAGCGAGGCGAACTTGGTCGCCAACAGTTGGACCATAGTTAGCCACATACTGCTGTCTATTATATTTCATTTATTACTCAGCTCCTTTAAATTCTAAATCTTTTGCTTTTTGTAATATTTCATCTTTACGCCCATCGATTGGACCATCTGTTAAATTAGAAACACCATACACTTGGCGATTTCCACCAATTTCTGTTAGTTCAACTTCCATTTCTTGACCTGGTTCAAATCTTGCTGCAGTACCTGCTGGAATATTTAATCTCATTCCAATAGTTGCCTTACGATCGAATGATAAGTGCTTATTTGCTTCAACAAAGTGAATGTGAGAACCCACTTGAACAGGACGATCTCCTGTGTTTGATACGCGAACCTTTAACTTTTCACGACCAGCATTAATTTCTATATCACCTTCAGCAAGTCTATATTCTCCTGGTACAATATAATTATTATTTTGTTTACTCATGTATCGCTAGCCTCCCTTTTCGATGTCTTGATAGTCTTAATTAATTGGATTATGAACTGTAACAAGCTTTGTTCCATCTGGGAATGTAACTTCCATTTGAATATCTTCAATCATTTCTGGAACACCTTCCATAACATCATCTCTTGTTAAAACATGACGTCCTGACTCCATAAGCTCAGCTACTGTCTTACCATCTCTAGCACCTTCCATAATATAACTAGAGATAACTGCTACAGCTTCTGGATAGTTTAACTTAAGACCTCTTGCTTTTCTTTTTAAAGCTAATTCACCTGCTAGAAAAATTTGTAATTTTTCTCTTTCAACTGGATTTAAATGCAATATAGTCTCCTCCTTTTTTTAAAAGCTCTTTAAAACAGTGAGCTTTTATCCTCTTGATTACCTTTACTATACGATTGATTCAATGAAAAATCAACATTTCATTGGATGTTTTACATTTTTTTGTTGATTTGTCACATTTAATTTGTTGATTTGTCACATTTAATTTGTTGATTTGTCACATTTTAGTCTTGTTCTTTTCATCTTTAATGCCTTTTCACAAGACTATTTATAATTATAACACAACAGCAAACGCTATCACAAATTTATTTTATAACTTTACATTAATAATGTTATTTTATAACAAATGTGTATTAATCGGCTTTCTTTCATTCTTAAACAATTAAAAACCCTTTTAGTAGAACTGATCTTATGTCTACTAAAAGGGTTTTCCGATAGAGTAACTATATGAAATTCATTTCTATATAATATTTATTAAAGTTCAATCACACGGTGACATAGTTTTTCGATAAGTTCTGGATTATGACTCACGATTAACAGGCCCATATTTCTTTCTTTAACCACCTTTAAAATAGCATCCCATATTTGCGCTTGTGTAACAGCGTCTAGCATGGTAGTCATTTCATCAGCGATTAAAAATTGCGTTTTTGGACCCAATGCTCTTAATATACAAAATCGTTGTAATTCGCCACCTGATAATTCATTTGGCCAACGATCAAGCCATTGGTGTTCAATTCCTAGTAAATTTAAATATTTTTCATCAACATTCCATCCTTCATATAGCGTTTTCTTCATTTTCCATTTAGGATTAACTGCTTTTTCAGGATGTTGAAAAATTAGTTGGACTGGATGATATTCTCTTTTTGAAATCGTTTGTTCATTAACTAATACTTTTCCTTCCAAAGGATTTTCAAGCCCTGCTAAAATTCGACATAGCGTTGTTTTTCCTCGTCCACTAACGCCTGTTAGTCCTACAATTTCTCCACGATTAACAGTTAAATTCAACTCTTTAAATAACCACGGTCCATTGTCATAACGAAAACTAATATTTTTTGCTTCAAGTTGCATGGATACACCTCACCATTCCTTCGCGTAGCTCGCGCATTTCAGGTTGACCTTGTAAGCACGCGTCTGTCGCTAACTCACAACGCGGAGCATAGAGACATCCTGGCGGCAAATTACTCGGATAAGGCTGTGATCCTTCCCTCGGTATAAATTCGTTTTGTGGTAGGGCCTGCCATAGAGCCTTACTATAAGGATGCCTTAATTTCTTTCCTGACCCATTGAAGTCTTTTGTCTTAGCAATTTCCACAGTTGTTCCTGCATAAAAAACGGCAATTTTATCAGCAATCGACAAAGCAGCTTCAATATCATGCGTAATAAACATTACTGTATGACCTTTATCAGCGAGTTCCCTAAAACTCTTTAATGCTTCTTCAATAACTCCTGGATCCAACCCTGGTGTCGGTTCATCAGCAATGATCAATTCTGCATCACTTGCAATTGCAGTTGCTAACAATACTCGTCTTGCCATTCCACCTGAAAGTTGATAAGGATACATTTCTGCCACATTTTCATCTAAGTGTAATCGTTCAAAAACCGACTGTCTAATCGCTTTAGCATTTTGTTTATCAACTTTTTTTGCCGATGCTTCAACTTGTTTTCCTACGTGCATAAGCGGATCTAAAAAGTTAACTGATTGAGGAATTAAGGCAATGTCTTTACCACGTAATTTCGCTTGGCGTTCAGGTGTCAGTAGTTCTCCTTTATATTTGATTGTTCCACTCATTTGCGAATTAGTCGGGAGAATTCCTAAAATAGCATGAGCAAGCAAGCTCTTACCCGAACCACTCGCTCCAACAACAGCCATAATTTCACCTTTTTTAAGACTAATATCTAAAGATGAGATAACATTTAATTTCTGTTGCCTTAAACCTTTTGTATATTGATTAAATGATATTGATAGATTATTTACTTCTAGCATTTGCATCTCAGATCCTTCTTTTATTAATATTAAAATGCATTGGACAGTTATTCATTTGCACTACTTGGGTCTATAAATTTATGCAAATTCGATCCTATTGAATCGAATGCCCGTACAATTAAAAGTAACGATAGTCCAGGAAAGAAAGCCAACCACCACATACCTGAAGATAAATACTTCATTGATTCTGATAAGATAATTCCTATCGCTGGTTCATGTGGTGATAAACCTAAACCTAAAAAGGTTACTGCCGCTTCATGTAGAATTACATGTGGAAAAAGCAGCACAAAACCGATTAGCACTTGCGGAATTAAGTGAGGTAATATATGATGTACCGCAATCCACGAACGCGACTTCCCCATTCGTAATGAAACTTGAACATACTCTGCTGAGCGAACTTGCATAACTTCTGCCCTTACCACTCTTGCAAGACTTGGCCAATGCGTTAACATCAATCCTACAACGATTCCTTTAAAGCCCCCACCAAACATAAATGATATTAATATAAGTATGACAAGATGAGGTACACTTAAAAACAAATCGATCAACCATGAAATAATGTTATCAGCTACCTTCCCCATTGTAGCTGCTATCATACCAAGTATTAAAGCAATTATTGCACTACCTAGTGCTCCAATTAACCCTACTCCAATACTCAATGTTAATCCCATTAATGTCCTAGCAAACATATCTCTTCCTAACCAATCGGTACCAAAAAGATATTCAAAAGAAGGCATCAAATTTCGAGCTGTTAGGTTCGTAGCAATGCGATTTTCATCTATGAAAATTCCACCCAAAACAACACTTATTAATAAAATAGATGCTAAAACAATAATCATTATTGTTTTTTGTCTACGATTAAAGCCGAAATTAGTTTGTCGATTATTTTGAGTTTCTATCTTAGAGGCGTCCATCATGTCCCTCTTTTCTCCTTCATTCTCGGATCTATTATATAATAAATCAAATCTGCAATTAAGTTACCAGCAAATACAAAGAGTGTACTGAAAATAACAATTCCTAACAATAGAGGAACATCTCCTTTAGTTCCTGCTTCAACCGTTGCTTGTCCAAGACCTGGATATGAAAAAACTTGTTCAGCTAATACAGCTCCACCAAATAGTTCACTAAAACCTGCAAATTGCAAAGTAATTGCAGGTAGAGCAATATTTCTTAATCCATGTCGCCAAAATAATAAAAAGCCACTTTCTCCTCTAGCTTTTGCAAACAATACATAATCACTTTCAAGTACATCTACGAGTTTTTCTCTCGTATGAAGCGCTACATTAGAAACTCCTAGGATACTTAATGTTAAAGCTGGGAGTATAAGATGTTTAATACGTG
>CALZEK010000020.1 GCA_945639745.1 uncultured Bacillaceae bacterium | reverse complement strand
CCTTCATTTAGATTTAAAAGAAAAGAAAGATATCGATGTGATAGATGAAGACCTTTTCTTTACGATAATTCGAGCAAGCTTTGTGCATAGAAAAAAAACAATTTTAAATAATTTAGGTGTCCATTATCAGGATAAATTGACTAAAGATGAGTTGAAAAACATTTTAACTGAAGCAGGAATAGAGCCTCAGAGACGAGGGGAATCGCTGTCAATACAAGAATTTGCGGTACTAGCAAACAACTTTCTTAAAAAAATATAAAATATCGAATTAACTTGTTGACAAGTGAAATACAAAGTTGTTATACTATACGGCTGGTTTTAATTTGACTTTACTATAATAAAGTGCTATAATTACTTATAGTGAGGTGGTTTCTAGTGAAAACTTTAATAGAAATTAAAAAAGGACTAGAAGATCGTATAGGAAAACGTATTGAATTAACTGCCAACGGAGGGCGTAGAAAAACTGTGATTCGTTCAGGAGTTCTTTCAGAAACTTATCCGGCAGTGTTTGTAGTTGATTTAGATCAAGAAGAAAACGCGTTTGAACGAGTATCTTATAGTTATGCAGATGTATTAACAGAAGCAGTAGAAATCAACTTTTTAGACGATAAAACTAAAGTAGTGGCAGAGGAATTAATCTAACTTCTTTTTTATTTAAAAGCTATTTAGATATTTAACATCAAGTTAAATATCTAAATAGCTTTTTTTACGGGTTCTTTTTATAAGAAATTAGACTATTAATCTGTTACTATAGGACTAGTGAATGATATTTTTAGGAGGTTTAATTTGGACAATCAAAAAATCATTAATAATCAAAAAGAATTATTAAAAAAGATAGGTAAGAAAATTGGTTTTGGAACTATATCAGTAATACTGTTAATTATTATCGCCATTGCTAGTTATAAAATTCTAGTTGAGTATGTTTGGATGGATTCAGTTGGTTATGAAACTGTTTATACAACAATTTTATATAGTAAAGCTACTTTAGGAATCGTTGGCTTTTTATTATTCGCAATCTTAACTTTTGCAACTTTATATTGGATTAGAAAATCCTATTTAAGTCATTTTAGTAAAGCACAATTGCCAGATTTTTTTATGAATCAAAAACTTGTTTTAAGTACAATGACTCTCGGGGCAATTGTTGTCGGTTTAGTTGGAAGTTTTATTGTTCAAGGTGTTGGTTGGGAACCAGCGCTTAAATTCTTAAATGCCACTTCTTTTGATATTGCAGATCCACACTTTGGAAAAGATGTTTCTTTTTACATATTTGTTTTACCATTTATTCAATTTATACTTTATACGTTACTTAATTTAGCAATATTCTTTTTAATTATCCAAATTGCGGCATATTCTGTTTTTAATATGTATCGAATGAATCGTTTAGCACAAACACATTTAGGTATTACAATAGGTAGTATTGGTTTATTACTAGCAGGAATTCACTTTTTAGGTCGTTACGATACATTGTTGACAGACCAAGTCAATATTTTTCAAAAAAGTGTTGTTCATGGACTAAGTTATACAGATCAATTAATTAATGTCCCAAAAGCTTATGTACTTGCTGTTGTAGCTATTGTGGCATCAGTATGGTTATTTATTTCACTTACGCGAGGTCAAATAGAAGCGATTATTAAACCAGTTGGTTTATATCTAGGTGTGGTAGTTCTTAGTCTGATTGCTTCGGTTCTTGTGCAAAATTTTGTTGTGTCACCAAATGAATTTACACGCGAAAAACCATATCTTCAACATAATTTAGATTTTACTCGCGCTGCATATGATTTAGATACGATAAAAGAAGAAGAGAATCCAGCTAATATGAGTTTAGATGAAGCTATGCTTAAAAGAAATCAACTTACTTTAAATGATTCACGTCCTTTATTAGATATTTATAATCAATTACAAACGTTTAGAACATATTACAAATTTAATAATATGGATATTGATCGTTACGAAATTGACGGAGAATATGAACAAGTCTTTATTGGTGCCAGAGAGCTAAGTACAGATGACCTACCAGATCAAGCTCAAACTTGGGTAAATAAAAACTTACGGTACACACACGGTTATGGTGTCGCAATGAGTCATGTTAATAAGGTTACTAAACAAGGTCAGCCTGAGTATTTAATGAAAAATGTTCCAGCTGAAGGGGATTTAGATATAACAAGACCGCAGATATACTATGGTGAAGAGCCATATCCGAATATTATTACAAACTCAAAAGTAGATGAATTTGATTATCCAACAAGTGATGCTAATGAAACAAACCGTTATGAAGCCGAAACAGGTATACCATTAAAAGGTTATAAAAAATGGTTATTTGCCATGAGTGAAGGATCAGTACGAATGTTAGTTTCTGATCAACTGACAAAAGAAAGTCAGTTACACGATACGCGTAATATTAAAGATCGTGTTAAACGCATTGCACCATTTTTTGATTATGATACAGATCCATATATTGTTGTGCGAGATGATGGTACTTTAGTATGGATTATTGACGCTTACTTAAAAGCAGAACGCTATCCTTACTCTGAAGCGCATCAAGGAACAGAAAATTATTTAAGAAACTCAGTCAAAGCAGTAGTGGATGCTTATACAGGAGAAGTTATGTTTTATCCTGTAGATGAAGCAGACCCACTTTTACAGACATATCAAAGTATGTTACCGGAATTATTTACAAAAGAAGTTCCTGAAGATATTCGTGCTCACTTCCGTTATCCAGAAGTCATGTTTAAAACACAGGCAAAAATGTATGGAACGTATCATATGTCTAATTTAGAAGTATTTTATAATCGTGAAGATTACTGGCAATTTCCAACTGAAAAATATTTTAATAAAGACGTAGAAATGGACCCTTATTATGTCACGATGAAGATGGATGATGCAGACAAAGAAGAATTTGTCTTAATGATGCCATTTACACCTAAGAAGCGCCAAAATATGATTTCGTGGATGGGTGTTCGAAATGATGGTGAAAAATATGGGGAGATGTTTGTTTATAAATATCCTAAACAAAAAAATGTTTATGGTCCGCAACAAATCGAAAATAGGATTAACCAAGATAGTTCGATATCCAAAGAATTAAATTTATGGTCACAAGGTGGATCAGAAGTTATCCGAGGTAATTTATTAGTTATTCCTATTGAAGATACAGTCTTATATGTAGAGCCAATATATATTGAGTCGTCTAATGAATCTTCGTTGCCAGAAGTTAAACAAGTTGTTATGGCTTACGGAGAACACATTGTAATGGAAGAAAGCTTTGATAAATCTCTTGATAAAATTATGGAATTAATTAATCCAGATAATGAATCAAGTCCAGCTGAAAAAGAGGCTGAAGTAAAAGAACCAGCACAAAAAGATGAGAAATCAACAAAAGAAGACTCATTAAAACCATTTGTAGAATCTGAAAAAACTTTAAATGAGATATCAAACTTATTTGAAGAATATCGCCAAGCAACATCAGATGGAGATTGGGTTCTAGCAGCAGAAAAAATGGAAGAAATAGAACGAATTTTAGGTACAGAAAAATAAAAGGTAAATATCCCTTACCCTTTGTAAGGGATATTTAATTATGAACAAGTAAATAACAGATTAATTGTTAAGTGAGAGGTGTAAGTATGAAGCGAAGTGAACGGATAGTATGTCTGGTAAGTTATTTTTTAAATTCACCTTATGAACGAGTACAATTGTCTTATTTCACCGACCAGTATAAAGCTTCTAAATCATCACTTAGTGAAGACTTAGATATTGTAAATGATATGTTTGTTAAAGAAGGCATTGGTAAGTTAACAAGAATAACTGGTGCAATGGGTGGTGTGACATATGAACCAGTCTTTTCACAAAAAAGTAACGAAGACTTCATTAAATCGTTATGTCAAAAACTTGCTGATCCGGCAAGGATTTTACCAGGTGGATATTTATATATGAGTGATTTATTAGGTGATCCTCAAACAGTAAAAAAAATTGGTCGCGCATTCGTATCTGTTTTTTCAAAGGTAAAAATTGATGCAGTTGTCACTGTTGAAACAAAAGGTATACCTCTAGCTTATGCAGTTGCTAATTATTTAAATGTACCAGTCGTTATTATTAGAAGAGACCCTAAAGTGACAGAAGGTTCATCAGTCAGTATTAATTATGTTTCTGGTTCATCCCGCCGTATTCAAACAATGGTGCTTTCTAAAAGAAATTTAGCAGAAAATTTAAAGGTTTGTATAATTGATGATTTCATGAAAGCTGGAGGCACAATCACTGGCATGGTCGATCTTTTATCAGAATTTAACGCCGAGGTTGTAGCAATCGGTGTATTAGCAGAAGCAGAGGATAAATATAATGAACGTGTTTTAAAAAATTACACTTCATTAATTAATGTTAAAGATGTAGATGCTAAATCAAAAAAAATAACTGTTAATCAGGGATCAATCTATAAAACAATCTAAATATTAATTAAAAGAACATGATTTTTTTCTGTAATGTGTTAAAATAACTAACAGAACTAAATAAAAACTATTATTAAGTGAAAAAACCTTATTAAATATAGTGTTATTTATTGAAATCAATTGTTAAATCAGTTATTATTTTATAATGGGGATAGAATGGGGGTCACTTTTAATATGAAACGTTTTGCTGTTATCTTAGCAGCTGGTCAAGGAACACGTATGAAGTCAAAGTTATATAAAGTACTTCACCCAATACTCGGGCGGCCAATGATTCAATATGTCTTAGAAGCATTAGCACCCTCTAACGTTGAAAAACTCGTGACAATAGTTGGACATGGTGCAGAAAAAGTAAGTGAAGAAGTAGGAAATAAAAGCGAATTTGTCATACAAGAAGAGCAACTTGGAACAGCTCATGCTGTTATTCAAGCTAAAGATATTTTATCTGAAGAAAACGGAACGACAATAGTCGTTTGTGGTGATACACCCTTAATTACAAAAGAAACCTTTGAAAGTTTATTCAAATATCATGAACAAACAGCATCTAAAGCAACAGTTTTAACGACAGCATTTGATGATCCAACAGGATACGGAAGAGTTATTCGTAATCATGATGGAGATGTAAGTCGGATTGTTGAACATAAAGATGCTAATGAAGAAGAATTAACAATCAATGAAATAAATACAGGTACTTATTGTTTTGATAATAAAGCTTTGTTTGAAGCATTAGAAAAAGTAGATAATGATAATGCACAAGGTGAATATTATTTACCAGACGTGATTGAAATATTAAAAAAAGAAAATGAAAAAATCAGTGCATATTTAATGACTGATCAAGAAGAGTCGATTGGTATTAATGATCGTGTTGCTTTAGCAGAAGCAGAAGCAATCATGAAACGTCGAATAAATAAAAGCCACTTACAAAATGGTGTCACAATTACAGATATTGAAAATACATATATTGGTCCCAATGTAGAAATTGAACAAGATGTAATAATCTACCCTGGTTCAATTATTAATGGAAATACTACAATTAAGTCTGATGCGATTATTGGACCCAATAGTGAAATAAATAATAGTGTGATTGGTGAGGCATCAATTATTAAACAAAGTGTTATTTTTGATAGTAAAGTAGGTAAACAAGTTAACATAGGACCTTTTGCTCATATACGTCCTGAAACAAATATTGGTAATGATGTAAAAATAGGAAATTTTGTAGAACTTAAAAAATCATCTTTAGGCAATGATACAAAAGTATCGCATTTAACTTATTTAGGTGATGCTGACATCGGTGAAAATGTTAATGTGGGATGTGGCTCAATAACAGTTAACTATGATGGCGTTAATAAGAACACTACAACTATTGAATCAAATGCATTTATCGGTTGTAATTCAAATCTAATCGCTCCGGTTACTATAAAAGAAGGAGCTTATATTGCGGCCGGTTCTACTATTAATAAAGATGTTCCAAAAGAAAGTCTAGCTATTGCTAGAGCAAGACAAGAAAATAAAGAAGGTTATGCAAGTAAAATAACAAAGAAAAATTAAAACTTTTAATGGAGGCTTTATTTATGTCATCTGTCCGCAAAAATGATTCTAAACGACCTTTACAATTATTTACGTTAAATTCGAATCCTGCTTTAGCAGAAGAAATTGCTGATCATATGGGAATTTCATTAGGTAAATGTACTGTTTCAAAGTTTAGTGATAATGAAACTCAAATTAATATCGAAGAAAGCGTACGTGGTTGTGATGTGTACGTTGTACAGTCGACATCAAATCCAGTAAATGAAAATTTGATGGAACTTTATATTTTAATTGATGCATTAAAACGTGCATCAGCAGCAACAATAAATATTGTTATGCCATATTATGGCTATGCACGTCAAGATCGCAAGGCAAGATCGCGTGAACCGATTACTGCAAAATTAGTAGCTAATTTAATGGTCACTGCTGGAGCGGATAGAATTATTACTTTAGATCTACATGCACCACAAATTCAAGGATTCTTTGATGTACCGATAGATCACTTACAAGCAGTGCCTATTCTTTCAGATTACTTTGCTGAGAAACAATTAGAAGATCTTGTAATTGTTTCACCAGACCATGGGGGAGTTGTTCGTGCTAGAAGAATGGCAGATCGCTTAAAAGCGCCTCTAGGTATTATTGATAAACGACGTCCACGTCCAAATGTCGCCGAAGTTATGAATATTATTGGTGAAATTGAAGGAAAGACAGTTATCATTATTGATGATATTATTGATACTGCTGGAACGATTAAACTTGCAGCCGATGCTTTAATTGAAAAAGGTGCAAGAGAAGTATATGCTTGTTGTACACATCCTGTTTTATCAGGTCCAGCAATTGAAAGAATTGAAGAATCTCAAATAAAAGAATTGGTAGTTACTAATACAATTGCTTTATCTGAATCACAAACATCTGATAAGATTACTCAATTATCAGTTGCATCTTTAATTGGTGAAGCGATTTTAAGAGTAAATAGTGATAAATCAGTTAGTAGTTTATTTGATTCATAAAGTAGTTTAAATAACAAAAAAATTATATCTATTTAGATGGAGGAAATTATAATGGCAATTAAGTTAAAAGCAGAAAAAAGAGATGATTTAAGAACTTCAGTAACAAAAAGTATTAGAGAAAGAGGATTTATCCCATCAGTTATTTACGGTCAAAGTAAAGAACCATCAACTGTAGCAGTTGAAGGCGTTGAATTACTTAAAACTATCCGTGATGAAGGGCGTAACGCAATTCTTACATTAGATGTTGAAGGTGATTCTGTAGATGTTATGTTACATGAATACCAAACTGATCCTGTAAAAGGAGAAGTAACACACATTGACTTCTATGTTGTAAACTTAACAGAAGAAATGGATGTAGATGTAACTGTAAACTTAGTAGGTGAAGCTATCGGTTCTAAAGATGGTGGTATCGTACAACAGCCTTCATACGAAGTTCAAGTCCGTGCAATGCCACGTGATATCCCAGAAGAAATTGAAGTGGATATTTCTGAACTTGAAATTGGAGATAGTATTTCAGTAAGTGACTTACCAGTTTCGGATAAATATGAATTCTTAGACGATCCAGATGCAACAATCGTAAGTGTCTTACCTCCTGAAGAAGAGGAAGAAGAGTCAACAGAAGAAGTTGATTTAAGTGTTGAGCCTGAATTAGTAGGCGCAGATGAAGAAGACGAAGAAGAAGAAGAATAAAAATAAAATAAAAAAACTTTACCCTCTAAGTAAGAGCACATTTCTTATTTGGAGGGATTGTTGTATTTGTCTCTGACAATAATTTATAAAGGAAGAATAAAATGAAAGTTATCGTAGGACTGGGGAACCCAGGTAGGAAATATGAAAAAACAAGACATAATATAGGATTTATGGTTATCGATGAATTATTAAAACGATATTCAATCACTTTAGACAAACAAAAATTTAACGCAGATTATGCAATTGAATTTATTGATGGTGAAAAAGTAATGTTTGTAAAGCCACAAACATTTATGAATTTATCGGGACAAGCATTGAGACCATTAATGGATTACTATAATGCGACAACAGAAGATTTATTAGTTGTGTATGATGATTTAGATCTGCCAACAGGAAAAATTAGACTAAGACAAACCGGTAGTCACGGTGGGCATAATGGTATTCGATCGTTAATTGAACACTTAGGAACTAAAGAGTTTAATCGGATTCGGGTAGGAATCGGTCGACCAACCAACTCAATGCCAATTGTTGACTATGTGCTTCGTCCATTTTCAAAAGAGCAAAATGAAGATGTATTGCATAGTATTTTGACGTCAAGTGATGCTTGTGAATATTGGTTAAAAAACCCATTTTTAAAAACAATGAATGAATATAATTAAATAAAATCAATCTTGCTTTGGTATCTAGCCAAAGCTTTTTGGTCTTATAATGCTATTTAAGGAGGGTTATAATAATGGAAGGATTATATGAGTATCTAACAAATGATACTGATATTCAAAAAATAATGACTGGATTAGAAGAAGGTTATAACGAGCAACTAGTAACAGGATTAACTGGTCCATCACGTAGTTTATATACTTCAATTATTCAAAAAAAATCGAATAAACAAATGCTTATTGTTACAAATCAACTAAGCCAAGCTCAACAATTGTATGATGATTTAACAGGATATATTAATGAATCATCTGTATATTTATATCCAGTTAATGAACTAATAACATCAGAAGTGGCGATTGCTAGTCCAGAAATGCGCAGTGAACGCATGACAACCTTATCTGCAATTTTAAATGGAGATGCAAAAATTATTATTACACCAATAGCTGGATTAAAAAGGATTTTACCACCTAAAGAGCTTTGGAAAAAATATCAATTGATATTTTCACAAGATGAATCAATCGATTTAACAACGCATTTGCAAACATTTACTGATATGGGTTACAAGCGTGTACAAATGGTTACTACACCTGGAGAGTTTAGTATTCGAGGTGGTATTATTGATATCTATCCAATGACAGAAAAATACCCTGTTAGAATAGAACTGTTTGATGATGAAATAGATTCCATTCGTTATTTCAATGCTGACTCACAAAGATCTTTAGAGCAAATCAATCAAATAATAATTAATCCAGCAGAAGAAATGTTGTTAACTAAGGAGCATCTACTAAGTGCAGGGCAGCAATTGGAAAAATTATTCAATCAAACAATGTCGTCTTTAAAAACTAAATCGGCTAAAGAAAAATTGCTTGAATCTGTTGGTCATGACATTGACAGACTAAAATCTGGAGAGAAATTTACTGGAATAGCAATTTATAATGCTTATTTTTATGAACAGCCTGCTAATTTATTAGATTATTTAGATCATGACGCAATTATTGTATTAGATGAAATGAGCCGAATTCAAGAATCTGCTAATCAATTAGATTTAGAAGAAGACGAGTGGTACAGTCATTCACTTGAAATGAATCATTTAATGAGTCAAATGAATTTTTCTTACGATTATTCAAAAATTAGAAAGAAAATGTCACATAAAAAAATCTATTTATCTGTCTTTATGCGTCATATAGCTAATACAAAACCAGAACAAATCATTAATATATCGACACGAACCATGCAAGAGTTTCACGGCCAAATGCCTTTATTTAAAGGTGAATTAACTCGGTGGAGTAAGGCTCATTATTCAGTCATTGTTTTTGTAGAGAATGAACAACGTGCTAAAAAGGTACAATCGATCTTAAACGATTATGAAATAGAATTACCTATTGTTGAGGAAGTTAAGCTATCACTAAATCAACAAGTTATCAGCATAGGTAATTTAAATAAGGGAATAGAATTACCTTCTTCAAAACTAGCAATAATTACTGAAAATGAATTATTTAAAAAGAAAAAAAGACAGGTTAGAAAACAACATAATATTACAAATGCTGAACGAATTAAGAATTATCAAGAACTTAACATTGGTGATTACGTCGTGCATAGAAATCATGGAGTAGGTAAATATGTAGGAGTTGAAACACTGGTTGTTAAAGGTAATCATAAAGATTATATGCTTATTCAATATTCAGGGGACGATAGGCTTTATGTGCCAATAGACCAAATAGATCTTGTCCAAAAATTTGTTGGTTCTGAGGGTAAACAACCAAGACTTTATAAACTTGGTGGTACTGAATGGTCAAAAGTTAAGCATAAAGTACAAACATCTGTCGAAGATATTGCAGACGATTTAATTGAATTGTATGCCGAAAGACAAGCGAGAAAAGGATATGCTTATGATCAAGATTCAGATTTACAAATAGATTTTGAAGCTTCATTTCCTTATGATGAAACACCAGATCAATTAACGAGTATAGAAGAAATTAAAAAGGATATGGAAAAAGAACGCCCAATGGATCGTCTTTTATGCGGTGATGTAGGATATGGTAAAACTGAAGTAGCTATTCGAGCTGCTTTTAAAGCTATTTCTGAAGGTAAACAAGTTGCATTACTTGTACCAACGACAATTTTAGCTCAACAGCATTATCAAACAGTAACGGAACGTTTCCAAGATTATCCAATTGAAGTGGCATTATTAAGTCGTTTTCGTACAAAGAAACAGCAAAATGAAACAATCGCTAAATTAAAAACAGGGGGAGTAGATCTTGTTATCGGGACACACCGATTATTGTCTAAAGATCTTGTGTATAAAGACTTAGGCTTGTTAATAGTTGATGAAGAACAGCGCTTTGGTGTTAAACATAAAGAAAAAATAAAAGAAATAAAGACAAATGTTGATGTGCTTACCTTAACAGCTACCCCAATTCCAAGAACCTTGCATATGTCTATGTTAGGTATACGTGATTTATCAGTCATTGAAACGCCACCTGAAAATAGATTCCCTGTCCAAACTTACGTAGTAGAAAGAAGCCCACTATTTATAAAAGAAGCAATTGAGCGTGAATTAGCTCGTGGGGGTCAGGTCTTTTTACTCTATAACCGTATTGAAAACATCGAAAAAATTGCCCGGGAAATAAATGAGCTTGTTGATGGTGTTCGAATAGCTATCGCTCATGGAAGAATGAACGAAACAGAACTTGAAAATGTGATGTTAGGATTTTTAGAAGGAGAATACGATGTTTTAGTTAGTACGACGATTATAGAAACAGGAGTCGATATTCCTAATGTAAATACGCTAATAGTGTATGATGCAGATCGAATGGGACTTAGTCAACTCTATCAACTGAGAGGGAGAGTCGGTCGTTCTAATCGAGTCGCTTACGCTTATTTTACTTATCAAAAAGATAAGGTGTTAAATGAAGTAGCAGAAAAAAGATTGCAAGCAATCAAAGAGTTCACTGAACTAGGTTCAGGATTTAAAATTGCTATGCGTGATTTATCAATTAGAGGAGCTGGAAATCTATTAGGTGCAGCTCAACATGGATTTATTGACTCTGTTGGATTTGATTTATATTCTCAAATGCTAAAAGAGGCAATCGAAGCAAGAAAATTAGGAAAAGAAGTTGAAGCAGTCCAACCCTTTAATCCAGAGTTAAATTTAATTGTTAATGCGTATATACCTGATTCATATATTGAAGATGAACAACAAAAAATTGATATGTATAAACGATTCCAGACACTTAGCTCAGAAGAGTCGATAACAGACTTACAAGATGAATTGATTGACCGTTTCGGTGATTATCCTGATGAAGTAGAGCATTTATTCTTAGTTTCTAAATTAAGAATGTTAGCTAAAGAAGAACGTATTGAAACAATCAAAGAAACAGAAAATAAAATTGAGATACTTGTTACAGATGAAAGAAGTCAAGATATTGATGGAACAAAATTATTTGAACTTGCTAATCATTTTGGACGATCAGTTCGATTAGGAACTGCCAATAACCAACTGAAAGTTATTTTTACATTTAGAAAAACAGAAAAACCTACAAGCCGTTATGCACAATTGAGTAAATTCATAAAAGAAATGACGCATGTTAATCGAATCGAAGTTGTGGAAACATCACAAGCTTAAAAGTGAGAGCCCGGGGTGAAGACATGGTAAGTAATAAACAAAATCATCTTTTAAAAGGAGCGTTAATTTTATCTATTGCTGGTATGATTAGTAAAATATTAAGTGCTTTTTACCGAGTGCCGCTTCAAAACTTAACAGGTGATTTGGGCTACTATGTTTATCAACAAATTTATCCATTTATCGGAATCTTTATGATGCTATCTTTATATGGATTTCCAGCAGCAGTATCAAAGTTAACAATTGAAAAGAAAATAAACAAAGAAAATATAACATTTAAAAATTTTACACGACCACTTATCATGATTATGTTTATCTTTAGTTCGTTTTTAGCAGTAATCCTATTTAATTTTGCACCTTACTTATCGGAAATGATAGAAGATGAAAAGCTAATTACAAGTTATCAATTGCTTAGCTTCAGCTTTTTATTAATTCCTTTACTGTCATTTTATCGGGGTTACTTTCAAGGAATGGGTGATATGCGTCCAACAGCATATTCACAAGTACTCGATCAAGTATTTAGAGTGTGTCTCATTATTATGACGGCAATCTTAATTAATAAAGGTTTAATTAATACTTATAGTATAAGCATGTGGGCTGTTTATGGCACAATTTTAGGTGGCATTATTGGTACATGTGTTCTCTTGTTTTTTAAATATCATGAACCTAATGTAAGCAAGCACACAACAAATAATAATATTCCTTGGCGTTATTTTATTAAGGTGTTATTTATATTTGGTATTATAGCAGCTTTAAATCACATGATATTACTTCTATTACAATTAGCAGATATATTTACATTAGTTCCAGAATTAATTAATTATGGTCATGTTAAAAGTGATGCAATGGAAATAAAAG
>CALZEK010000019.1 GCA_945639745.1 uncultured Bacillaceae bacterium | reverse complement strand
CAGCGCCGATGGTAGTTGAGACTTTGTCTCTGCAAGAGTAGGTCGCCGCCAGGCAATACGATAAGAGTCATCTTGAATTTGAATTCAAGATGACTCTTATTTTTTGTTATAATATAAAAAAATTGGTAAGTGAGCAATATTATTGTATACTAGAGTTAGTCAAAGTTAGTCAAAGTCAATAAAATAAGGAGGCAGACAGATGAGCATTTCAGATATTATTGAAGCTTATTTAAAAGAAATTTTTAACAGTCAAGGCGATGAAATGATAGAAATAAAAAGAAATGAGATGGCTGATCACTTTGAATGTGTGCCATCACAAATAAATTATGTGATAAATACGAGATTCACTGTTGAACGAGGTTATTTAATAGAAAGTAAACGTGGTGGCGGTGGATATATTAGAATAAGAAGAATTGAACATCGTGATGATTCACATTTGATTGATGAAATGATAAAATTAATTAACCCGGAAGTAAGCCAGCAAATAGCAGAAAATGTAATTGAAAGACTGAAAAACAAAAAAATAATAACCGAGCGCGAAGAAAAAATCATATTGAGTACAATAGAACGAGAAACGCTTGCATTAAAATTACCTTATCGCGATGAAATGCGAACACGGATATTAACAAGTATTTTTAATACATTAAAATACATGAAATAAAAGCTAGGAGAATTCAAATGAAATGTACAGAATGTCAAAAACAATCTGCCACAATCCATTTTACAAGATATGTTAATGGAACGAAACAAGAATATCATTTATGCCAGATCTGTGCAGCAAAATATGATGATACATCTCTGGAAGAAGGATATACTTTACATGAACTATTAACTGGTTTATTCAACTTTGATGCAAATAAAGTTGATTTAAATATGAATAATGTAAATAAAATGAAAGAAAGAGAACTTATTTGTTCTAATTGTGAACTTTCTTTCCAAGAATTTAGAAGAATAGGTAAATTTGGTTGTAGTGATTGTTATACTTCATTTGAATCAAAATTAACACCAATCTTTAAAAGAGTCCACAGCGGGAATACAAAACACACTGGAAAAATACCAAAACGTGGTGGTAACGAGTTACATCAGAAAAAAGAACTAATTGCTTATCGCAAACACTTAGAACAATTGATTGTAGATGAAAAATTTGAAGAAGCAGCAATCATCCGTGATAAGATAAAGTCAATAGAAGAAACTAATGGAGAGCAGGTTTAATATATGACATTAGAAAATTTTATTAATGAAGCAATAAGTCCATGGATGAGAGAAAAAGGTCCTGAAAATGATATTGTGCTTAGCACACGTATTAGACTTGCTCGAAATTTAACAAAGGAAAAATTTCCAATTATTGCGACGGAAAAAGATTTAGATCATCTAAGTATAAAACTAAAAGAAAAATATAATGGGTCTAATTTTAAAGAGTATAAAAATTTACAGTACATATCAATGAGTAATTTAACGGACGTAGAAAAAAGAGTATTAGTTGAAAAACATTTAATTAGTCCTTATTTAGCTAGAACTCATTCTACCGGTGTATTAATATCTGAAAATGAGAAAGTGTCTGTTATGATTAATGAGGAAGATCATCTAAGAATACAAATGTATTTTCCTGGGTTTCAAGTAAATAATGCTTTAGATGCTGCATTTTCATTTGATGATTGGTTAGAAGAAGATTTAGATTATGCATTCGATGCAGAAAGAGGATATTTAACTAGTTGTCCAACTAATACTGGAACCGGTATGAGGGCATCTGTTATGATTCATTTACCAGCTTTAGTTTTAACAAATAGAATTAAAAGAATGTTACCTGCTATTAATCAACTTGGATTTGTTATAAGAGGAATTTATGGTGAAGGAACAGAAGCGTCAGGGAATATATTTCAAATCTCTAATCAAATTACTTTAGGAAAATCTGAAACAGATATTAGTGAAGATTTAAATATGATCGTTATTCAATTGATAGAGCAAGAAAGGCACGCTAGAAATAATCTTTTAAAAAGATCAAAATTAAAATTAGAAGATAAAATATATCGTTCTTTTGGAATTTTACAAAATAGTCGTATTATGGAATCAAAGGAAGCATCAACTCGAATTTCTGATGTTAAATTGGGAGTAGATTTAGGAATTATAGATGGATTGTCTCAAAGTATTCTTAATGAATTAATAACTTTAACTCAACCAGGATTTTTGCAGCATTATGCTAATCAAGTTTTAACGATAGAAGAGCGTGATGAATTACGAGCTGAATTAATAAGAGAAAGAGTGCAAATAAAAAATTAAAATAGGAGGTTGTTTATATGATGTTTGATAAATTTACAGAAAGAGCACAAAGTGTTTTAAAATTATCACAAGAAGAAGCGCTTAGATTAAAGCATAACAATATAGGTACAGAACATGTTTTATTGGGTCTGATACGAGAGCATGAGGGTATCGCAGCAAAAGCACTTCTTGAACTAGGATTGGATACGGCTACAATAAAAACTGAAGTAGAAAACTTAATTGGTGTAGGAACAATTTCAGTTAATACAATTCACTATACGCCACGTGCTAAAAAAGTAATTGAATTATCTCAAGATGAGGCGCGTAAATTAAATCATTCTTATGTAGGTACCGAACATATCTTACTTGGACTTATTCGAGAAGGAGAGGGTGTTGCAGCACGTGTCTTAACTAATCTTGATGTTAGTTTAAACAAAGCTAGACAACAAGTATTGCAATTATTAGGTGCAAGTGAGAGTGCAGGAACACGAGCAGGACGTGGTGAACAAGGGAAAAATGGTCGTACGCCTACTTTAGATTCATTAGCACGAGATTTAACAGACAGTGTTAAAGAAGGAAAAATTGACCCTGTGATTGGAAGAGATGCTGAGATTGAAAGAATCATCCAAATATTAAGTCGTCGTACTAAAAATAATCCTGTTTTAATTGGTGAGCCAGGTGTAGGTAAAACAGCAGTTGTGGAAGGTTTAGCACATCAAATTGTAATTAACGAAGTTCCAGAATTACTTAAAGATAAACGTGTGATGACACTCGATATGGGAACAGTTGTAGCTGGGACAAAATATCGAGGTGAATTTGAAGATCGCTTAAAAAAAGTGATGGATGAAATTAGAAATGCGGGAAATGTTATTTTGTTTATTGATGAACTTCATACTCTAATAGGGGCAGGCGGAGCTGAAGGAGCAATTGATGCTTCGAATATTTTAAAACCAGCATTATCTAGAGGAGAAATTCAGTGCGTTGGAGCAACAACACTAGATGAGTATCGTAAATATATTGAAAAAGATGCTGCCCTAGAGCGTCGTTTCCAGCCAATTCAAGTAGGTGAGCCTTCAATTGAAGAAACAGAATCTATTTTAAAAGGACTACGTGATCGTTATGAAGCTCATCATCGTGTGAAAATTACTGATGAAGCAATAGAAGCTGCTGCTAATCTGTCACATCGTTATATATCAGATCGTTTTTTACCTGATAAAGCAATTGATTTAATAGATGAAGCAGGTTCCAAAGTACGTTTACGTTCGTATAAAATCCCAGAAGAACTTAAAGCATTAGAATCTCAACTTGAAGAAGCTAAAAAAGAGAAAGACTCTGCAGTTTTAAGTCAAGAGTTTGAAAAAGCTGCAGCATTAAGAGATACAGAAAAAAGATTACAAATTGAAGTGAAAAATATGAATAATGATTGGAAAGAAAAACAAGGTCAAGAAGATGCTGAAGTAACAGAAGAAGATATAGCAAGTGTTGTGTCTATGTGGACTGGGATACCAGTTGTTAAACTAACAAAAGGTGAAACTGATCGTTTATTAAACATGGAAGATGAACTTCATGAAAGAATTATTGGTCAGTCAGAAGCAGTAAATGCTGTATCAAAAGCAATCCGCAGAGCACGTGCTGGATTAAAAGATCCAAAACGTCCAATAGGTTCTTTTATATTTTTAGGTCCAACAGGTGTAGGTAAAACAGAATTAGCGCGAGCGCTTGCAGAAACAATGTTCGCCGATGAAGATGCGATGATTCGTATTGATATGTCAGAATATATGGAAAAACATTCTACTTCACGTCTAGTCGGATCTCCTCCAGGTTATGTAGGTTATGAAGAAGGCGGACAATTAACAGAGCTTGTTCGAAGAAAGCCATACTCTGTTATATTATTAGATGAAATTGAAAAAGCTCATCCAGAAGTCTTCAATATATTATTACAAGTGCTTGAAGATGGTCGTTTAACGGACTCTAAAGGTAGAGTAGTTGATTTTCGTAACGCTGTATTAATTATGACATCTAATGTAGGCGCAAGTGAATTAAAGAAAAATAGCTCGGTCGGATTCAATTTAGAAGAAGAAGGTCAAGGTCATAAAGATATGAAAGATAAAGTAACAACAGAATTAAAGCGTACATTTAGACCAGAATTCCTAAATAGAATTGACGAAACAATTGTCTTCCATTCTTTAGAGAAAAAACACATGAAAGATATCGTAATGTTAATGATTGAAGAAGTGAAGAATCGTATGAAAGCACAAGATATGAACTTTACCATCACGGATGGAGCGATTGAAAAAATTGCAGATGAAGGTTTTGATCCAGAATATGGTGCCCGTCCATTGAGACGTTCGATTCAAAGTAATATAGAAGATTTACTTTCAGAGGAATTATTAAAAGGAACGATTAAAAAAGGTGAAACACCACGAATTGGATTGAATTCTAAAGGAGAATTTAGTCTTTTAAAATAAATAATTAAATGGTAGAAAAGCTAGATAATTAATCTAGCTTTTCTATTTTAATATAAAGCAAAGGAGAATATATTTGGCAAAAGTAAAAACAAAATATGTTTGTAAAGAGTGTGGATATCAATCTTTACGTTGGATGGGTAAGTGTCCGGGATGTCAAGAATGGGAGACTTTAGTTGAAGAAATTGCAACACCTAAAAACAAAAGAGGTATTGCAAGTGTACCTGGTACACATAAACCAGAACAAATTACAAAAATAAAATCAAAAGAAGAAAAAAGAATGACAGTGGAAATGGAAGAGTTTAATCGGGTGTTAGGTGGTGGAATCGTCCCTGGATCGGTTGTTTTAATTGGGGGAGATCCAGGTATTGGAAAGTCGACTCTACTTTTACAAATATCAGATCAAGTAGCAAAGCAGGGGCGAAATGTTTTATACATTTCAGGAGAGGAATCGATTAGACAAACAAAATTACGAGCTGATCGTTTAAAAGTAACGTCTGATGATTTATATGTTTTAACTGAAACAAATCTACAATATATTACTCATCAAATTGTTCAAGATAAACCATCACTTGTAATTATTGATTCTATTCAAACCATTTTTAAAGAAGATGTAACGAGTGCCCCAGGAAGTGTCACTCAAGTCCGGGAGTGTACAATGGAATTGACAAAAATAGCAAAAACGCATGGTATACCCATTTTTATTGTCGGACACGTAACTAAAGAAGGTGCGATTGCAGGCCCTCGGATGTTAGAACATATGGTAGATGCCGTGTTATATTTTGAAGGTGAACGCCATCATACTTATCGTATTTTAAGAGGCGTAAAAAATAGATTTGGAAGTACAAATGAAATGGGTATTTTTGAAATGAAGGAGTTAGGATTAGTAGAAGTCTTAAATCCATCAGAAGTATTTTTAGAGGAAAGGTCAAGTGGTGCTTCTGGATCAACTGTCGTTGCTTCAATGGAAGGAACACGCCCTGTTTTAGTAGAAATACAAGCGTTAATATCACCTTCAAGTTTTGGTAATCCAAGAAGAATGGCTACTGGTGTAGATTCTAACCGAGTACCATTATTGATGGCTGTTTTAGAAAAACGTGTTGGATTAATGTTGCAAAATCAGGATGCCTATATAAAGGTAGCCGGCGGCGTTAAATTAGATGAACCCGCAATTGACCTTGCGATTGCAGTGAGCATTGCATCAAGCTTTAAAGATCAGCCAACAAGCCCAGAAGATATCTTTATTGGTGAAGTAGGATTGACAGGAGAAATTAGACGTGTATCAAGAATTGAACAACGCGTTCAAGAAGCAGCAAAATTAGGCTTTAAAAGAATTATTTGTTCGAATAATAATTTAGATGGATGGTCAGCACCAAAAGGAATTGAAATTATAGGAGTTAATACTGTACAAGAAGCATTAAGGATAGGGCTGGGTGTGTAAAATTAACAAGAAATAACAGTATGGCGATATATTGACTTGTAAATTTATATATGATAACATTTAATTTTTTGTTAAATTGACGGTAATATATTGCTGTGCTATTATTTATTGAAGTAATCTATAAAAAATTAAGGAGGTGGAAGTATGTTAGAAAAAGTAGTTCATTTATTTTTTATTATCACAGGTGGAACAATTGGGTTTTTATATGGTCCAGATATTGTCCATTTTTTTAATTTGGACTATGTTAAATGGAGTACGTCCCCCTATTTGAGCTTAATTGTATTTGCTATTATATTTTTTATTATTTCATATTTCATCGTTGGCTATATAGTGGGATTCTTACGCTGGATAGAAGAAGGATTAATTAAACTTCCCGTAGTAGATTTGTTTTTTGGTAGTGTTGGTTTAATCTTGGGTTTAGTCGTGGCATATTTGATTAATATTCCTATCCAAGATGTAGGTTTAAAAATAGTATCAGAAATTTTACCATTATTTATCACAATTATCTTAGCCTATCTTGGTTTTCAAGTTGGTTTTAGACGAAGAGCAGAATTCACAGAGTTAATATCAGTTAATCGAAAAGAAAGAAATAAAATTGATGCAGACGTAAAAAATGAAGTAACAGCTTCAAAAACTAACTCAAAAGGTGTTCGTCCCAAAATACTTGATACAAGTGTTATAATAGATGGGCGAATTGCTGATGTGTGTCAAACAAATTTTATTGAAGGAACCATTATTATCCCACAATTTATTCTTGGAGAACTTCAACATATTGCTGACTCTTCTGATGCCTTAAAGCGTAACCGTGGGCGTAGAGGCTTGGATATTTTAAATAAAATTCAAAAAGAATTACCAATTGAAGTGGAAATTTATAATGGAGATTTTGAAGATGTGCCTGAAGTTGATAGTAAATTAGTTCGTTTAGCGCAACTAATAGATGGGATTGTCGTTACAAATGATTTTAACTTAAATAAAGTTTGTGATGTTCAAGGTGTACCAGTGTTAAATATTAATGACTTAGCAAACGCTGTAAAACCTGTTGTTATACCAGGTGAAGAGTTAATCGTCCAAGTGATAAAAGATGGCAAGGAGAAACGGCAAGGTGTTGCTTATCTAGATGATGGCACAATGATAGTTGTTGAAGAAGGAAAAAATTATATTGGTGAAACAATAGAAGTAATTATAACAAGTGTATTACAAACTTCAGCAGGTAGAATGATTTTTGCTAAGCCAAAAGCGCTTGAGAAATAATAAATATAATTTGAAGATATTGAGAGGGGAACAATCATGACAAAAGAAGTACGCGTACGTTATGCACCAAGTCCGACAGGAGATTTACATATAGGTAATGCAAGAACAGCATTATTCAATTACTTATATGCGAGACATTTTAATGGTAAATTTATTATTAGAACAGAAGATACAGATATTAATAGAAATGTCGAAGGCGGGGAAGAGAGTCAATTAAGATATTTAAAATGGCTTGGTTTAGATTGGGATGAAGGTCCAGATGTCGGAGGAGAGTACGGTCCCTATCGTCAAATGGAGCGTTTAGATATTTATAAAAAGTACATCGATGATTTACTAGAGCGTGATTTGGCCTATGAATGCTTTATGACTGCAGAAGAATTAGAAGCAGAAAGAGAAGCTCAAATTGCAGCAGGTAAAGCGCCTAAATATTCTGGTGCCCATAGTAGTTTAACAGAAGAAGAACGTGAAGCATTTAGACAAGAAGGTCGTCAACCAAGTATCCGTATACGTGTACCTAAAAACAAAACGTATACATTCAATGATATTGTCAGAAACAATATTTCTTTTGAATCGAATGACATTGGTGATTGGGTTATTGTAAAGAAAGATGGTATTCCAACATATAATTTTGCAGTAGTAATTGATGATTATTTAATGGGTATATCTCATATTTTACGTGGCGAAGAACATATCTCAAATACACCAAGACAATTAATGATTTATGATGCATTTGGTTGGGAAGCACCAAAATTTGGTCATATGACATTAATTTTAAATGAAGAGCGTAAAAAGTTAAGTAAACGAGATCAACATGTCATGCAATTTATTGAACAATATAAAAATCAAGGTTATTTACCTGAAGCATTATTTAATTTTATTACATTATTGGGTTGGTCGCCAACGGGCGAAGAAGAGATATTTAATCAAGAAACACTAATCGATATATTTGATCCAGAGCGCTTGTCAACTTCAGCAGCTGTTTTTGATCAAGATAAGCTAAAATGGATGAATGGGGAATATATTAAAGAAATCCCACAAGAAAGATTAATTAATCTAACTCTACCACATTTAATTGAAGCGGGTGTTATATCTTCTGAAACGGATGAATCAGAGCGTGCTTGGTTAGAAGAAGTCATCGCGCTTTATCAAGCTCAATTAGATTATGGAGCAGAAATAGTTAATTTAACTGATTTATTCTTTAAAACAGAAATTGATTATGATGAAGCGGCTCAAGCTGTACTGGAAGAAGAACAAGTAGTTGAGGTACTGCAAGTATTCACAGATAATCTAATTCATTTAGATGAATTTACTGCTGAAGCAATTAAAAATCAAATTAAGGCAACACAAAAAGAAACGAAGCATCGTGGTAAAAAATTATTTATGCCTATTCGTGTGGCAACAACAGGACAAACAAATGGTCCAGAACTGCCAAAAGCAATTGAACTAATAGGTAAAGATGTTATTTTAAAACGTTTAGACATATTATTAAGAGAGCTTGAAGCTTAAAATATTCACATTTTAGATGAAATATAATATAGTATAGATATAAATGCTAAGAACGTTGATGAGGAAAGTAGAAAACAAGTAATTCATAAACAGAGAAAATCACCATGGCTGAAAGTGATTATGGATAATTGTTTTTGAAATGCCCCTTGGAGTCTATTATTGAAATTAGTAAATAATAGCGGTGACCACCGTTATCAGGTTAAAGTTTAAAGATAAATTTACTTGTTATCTTTTTAAACAGAGTGGGACCGTGTCTTTTAAGCGCCTCTGTGTAATCTAATATTACATAGAGGCGCTTTTTATAGTTTCTTTCATTTATAATTGAAAGGAGTTTTATTAATGAAGTTATTTAAACGAATGAAAGAAGATATGGATGTTGTCTTCAAACAAGATCCATCAGCGCGAAGTTATTTTGAGGTGTTTTTAACTTACTCTGGTATGCATGCCATATGGTTGCATCGTATTGCTCATCAGTTATACAAATGGCGCTTGTTTTTTATTGCTCGCGCACTTTCACAATTTAGTCGCTTTTTAACAGGTATTGAAATACATCCAGCAGCTGTGATTGGAAGACGCTTTTTTATTGATCACGGGATGGGTGTTGTTATTGGTGAAACGTGTGAGATAGGAAGTGATGTTATAATATATCAAGGCGTTACATTAGGTGGAACAGGTCATGAAAAAGGAAAACGTCATCCTACAATTTTAGATAATGTCTTAATCGCAAGTGGCGCTAAAGTTTTAGGTGCGATTACGATTGGGGAAAATTCAAATATAGGTGGTGGATCAGTTGTTTTAAAAGATGTACCATCTAATGCAACAGTAGTTGGTATACCAGGACGGGTCGTTAAACAAGATGGTAAAAAAGTGATTGAAAGGCTAGATCATCATTTAATGCCAGACCCAATAGCTGATCGCTTGAAAAAAATGCAAAAAGAAATTGATGAATTAAAAATAGAATTAAATAAGAAGGGTGAAAAATAAATGACTATTCAAATTTACAATACATTAACGCGTCAGAAAGAAAATTTTAAGTCACTTGAACCAAATAAAGTAATGATGTACGTATGTGGTCCAACTGTTTACAACTATATTCATATTGGAAATGCACGACCGGCAATTGTCTTTGATTCAGTCAGACGCTATTTAGAATATAAAGGTTATCAAGTTGATTATGTACTTAACTTTACAGATGTAGATGATAAAATTATAGCTGAGGCTAAGAAGCAAAATGATACTGTACAAAATTTAACAAATCGTTTTATTGATGCGTACTTACAAGATGTTGAAACGCTCGGTGTTAAAAAAGCAACGCATCATCCTCGTGTGACAGATACGATGGATGAAATAATTGAATTTATAAAAGGTTTAGTCGATAAAGGTTATGCTTATTCTGTTGATGGTGATGTTTATTTTAAGCCTCGAAAATTTGAAGACTATGGTAAATTATCAGCTCAATCAATTGAAGAATTAAGGTCTGGAGCACGCATTCAAATAGGTGAGAAAAAAGAAGATCCTTTAGATTTTGCTTTATGGAAAAAAGCAAAAGCAGATGAAATAGCTTGGGATTCACCTTGGGGTAAAGGGCGTCCGGGTTGGCATATAGAGTGTTCAGCTATGGCAAAAAAATATCTAGGAGAAACAATTGACATTCATGCAGGTGGGCAAGATCTAACTTTTCCACATCATGAAAATGAAATCGCTCAATCAGAAGCATTAAATGAAAAACCATTTGCTAATTATTGGATGCATAATGGATATATGAATATAGACAATGAAAAGATGTCAAAATCTCTTAATAATTTTGTTTTAACTAAGGATCTGATTGCAAATCACGATCCGATGGTTTTAAGATTCTTTATGTTGAGTGTGCATTACAGAAATCCGATTAATTTCACAGCATCGTTATTAGAAAGTGCAAAAAATAGCTTTAACCGAATCAAAACATCGTATCAAAACTTAGAGCATCGTAAAGCAACAAGTATGGATATTGAAATTGATAACTCTAAATGGTATGAGAAAATCAATCACCATCAAACAGATTTTGAAGCAGCGATGAATGATGATTTTAATACAGCGAATGCAATTACAGTTTTATTTGATTTGGCTAAAGATGCAAACTTATATTTAGAAGAAAAACAAACAAATAGTGAAGTTATTGCAAGCTTCCAAGACATGTTGAAAAAACTACTAGACGTATTAGGAATTACGCTAGATGAAACAAAAGAAGCATTATTAGATGAAGAGATTGATGATTTAATTATGGAGCGTAATGAAGCACGAGAAGCAAAAAACTTTGAACGCGCAGATGAGATTAGAGACTTATTACAAGAAAAGAACATTATTTTAGAAGATACGCACCAAGGTGTTCGTTGGAAGCGGGGTTAAATAATGGATGTTAAACAAATTAAAAGTTTAGCACTAGCTTATATGGGCGACGCGATATATGAAGTATATATACGTGAATATTTATTAAGAAAAGGACAAGTAAATCCTCACAATTTACATGATCATGCGGTCTCTTTTGTGTCTGCAAAAGCTCAAGCCAAAGCCATTCATTATTTGATAGATCATGTTGAATTAACGGAAGAAGAGATAGGCGTGATTAGACGCGGTCGTAATGCTAAGTCAGGCTCTGTGCCTAAAAACACAAGTGTAACAACTTATCGATATAGTACAGGCTTTGAAGCTTTACTTGGATTTTTATACTTAAAAGAAGAAAAAGAGAGATTAGCAGAATTAATCCAAATATCAATTGATTATATAGAGCAGAGAGAGGAAGAAGCACATGAGTAAGGAGTTAATTATTGGTAAAAATCCCGTTCTCGAAGTATTAGCTTCGAAGCGGGAAGTTTACTCCGTTTCAATTCTTGATAAATTAAATAAAAAGACAGCTGATGAAATTTATGAAGCGGCTCAAGCTAAAGGTGTTGTCGTAAATCGAGTGTCGCGTGGAAAGTTAGACAGTTTAACTAACGGCAGACACCAAGGAATTATCGCTTCAGTCGAAGGCTATGCATATGCTTCACTTGAAGATTTATTTGCTTTAGCAGAATCTAAAGATGAACAACCTTTTTTCATTATATTAGATGAATTAGAAGACCCTCATAACTTAGGTGCGATTTTAAGAACGGCTGATGCAACAGGTGCACATGGTGTTATTATACCTAAGCGACGCGCTGTAGGTTTAACACAGTCTGTAGCCAAAGCTTCAACAGGTGCGATAGAATATATCCCTGTTGTTCAAGTGACAAATATTGTTCAAACGATTAAACAACTCAAAGAGCGCTATGTTTGGATCGTTGGTACAAGTAAAGAAGGGGCAGAAGATTATCGAACTTTAGACGGTGAAACAGCTATTGCATTAGTCATTGGTAATGAAGGTAAAGGTATTAGTAAGTTAGTGCTTGAAAATTGTGACTGGACAGTTAGTTTACCCATGATAGGTAAAATTCCATCTCTAAATGCTTCTGTTGCATCTAGTTTACTGATGTATGAAATATACCGAAAGAGACATCCTTTGGGTGAGTAATATGGATGTATTAATCGTAGATGGTTATAATATCATTGGTGCGTGGGATGAACTAGTCAAACTAAAAAAAAGAAGTATTAGCGAAGCGCGAGATCGATTAATTGAAATCTTATCAGAATATAGAGCTTATTCAGGTTTACGAATTATCATTGTATTTGACGCATTATATGTGAAAGGCTTAGAAAGCAAACAAGCGATAAATAAATTGGAAATCATCTATACAAATGAAAAAGAAACAGCAGATGAGTGTATTGAAAGACTGGTTGCTTCCGTTAAACATGTAAAAAACCAAGTATATGTAGCGACCTCTGATTATGCTGAACAAAGGACTATTTTTGGAAGAGGTGCACTACGGATTTCGGCGCGAGAATTACTAATTAACATAGAAAACATTGAACAAAATATTGCTCATAGCATCAAAAACTTAC
>CALZEK010000018.1 GCA_945639745.1 uncultured Bacillaceae bacterium | reverse complement strand
CCCACACTTGTCATATCAATATTAAGCATCGCTGTTAAATAAGGACGATTTTGTCCAATTATAATTGCTTCTTGAATGTATGGACTCACCTTTAATTTATTTTCAACAGCTGTCGGGTAAACATTTTCGCCATTGTCTGCTTTAATAATATCTTCTTTCCGGTCTAAAATAACTAACTGACCTTCATCAGAAATATAACCACAATCACCGAGTGATAACCAACCATCGATAATTTCTTTATCATCTTCAGCATTTAAATAATGAGCGAAAATAGCTGCGTTTTTTACGAAAATTTCATTGTCCTCGCCAATTTTCACTTCTGTTTGCGGTAAGGGCTTTCCTGAACTTTCTACACGGATATCATCGTCTGCTTGAACAAATGCAATCCCAGCAAGCTCTGTTCCACCATATGTTTGTTTTAAGTTAATTCCGATACTATGATAAAAATAATAAACTTCACTATTTAATGAAGCACCAGCAATATAAGCGCGTTTAACTCTGGCTAAACCAAAGTGGTCTCTAATCGCACTAAAAACCAACCAATCACCCAGTTTAAACATAAACTTACTCATAGCTGATACTTTTTCATTTGTTAATTTAGCATGTGCGACCTTGTCACCATGCTTTTTAAAAAAGTTGAAAATTTTCTTTTTGAACCATGATGCCCCATTGATTCGAGTAATAAAGTTAGACATAATCGTTTGATAGACGCGAGGCGGGCCTAATAATGTATGTGGACCGATTTCTCGTAAATCAGATAAAACAGTACTAGGTCTTTCAGGAAAGTTAACGATAGATCCTTTTAATAAAGGTATCGTTATACTTAAGATTTGTTCGTGGATCCAAGCAAGTGGTAAAAATGATAAATAATCATCTTGGTAATTAATCTTGTCTACTTCTTCTAAATGCTTTCCAGCAGCAATTAAATTCGTGTGCGTAAGGAGTGCTCCTTTAGGATTTCCTGTTGTTGCCGCACTATAGGCGATGATAGCGTTATCATTCCCGCTTAACGATTTTGCTTTATTTAAGAAGTAATCTCTTTCCTTAACAAGTAATCTTTCACCTTTTGCCAGGAGTGATGCTAAACTTATTAACTTAGGATGATCATAATGGCTCATCCCTTGTTCGTTATAATAAATGATATGTTCTAAGTGTGGTGCTTCTGCTTCAACTTCAAGTAGTTTATCAACTTGTTCTTGATCTTCAACAATGACGATTTTTACTTGGGTATCATTTAAGTAATATTTTAATTGCTCAGTTAATGATTCTTGATAGATGCCTACAGCGATACCACCTAAAACTTGGATTGCCATTTGCGAAAATAACCATTGTGGCCGATTTTCACCGATTAACATGATTGTATCTGCTTTTTTAAAAGCAAAGTCTGTCTCTAGCACAATGGCTAAAGCTTCAGCATGACTTAAATATTCTCCCCATGTCATTTCATTCCAAATGCCTAAATCCTTTTGCCTGAGTGCGACTTTATTTGCGTGTGTGCTTGCCCTTTCAGCTAAAAGTTTAGGTAAAGTTAGATCTGAATTTATCATCTTTGTCCCTCTCTTCTAACTTATTTCTTCTTCTCCGATATATGCTTTAATCACTTCTGGATTACTTTGAATTTCTTCTGGTGTACCAAAACCAATTTGCTTACCAAAATCAAGGACAGCAATGTGGTCTGATAAATTCATCACGACACCTAAATCGTGTTCAATTAAAACGACCGTCATTCCCTTTATTTCCTTCATATCTAAAATAATCCGTGCCATCATTTCTTTTTCTAAAGCATTCATTCCTGCCATCGGTTCATCTAATAAAATTAACTCAGGTCCTAAAGCAAGTGCACGTCCTACTTCAACTCGTTTTTGTAAGCCGTAAGGGAGAGTGCCAACAGGTGTATGACGAATATCTTGTAAATCCATAAACTCAATTACTTTTTCTATTTCTTTTCGGTGAGCTATTTCTTCTTTAGCAGCTTTACCAAAATATAAACCACCACTAAATGGGCCTGATTTCATTAAAGTGTGTCTCCCTAATTTTAAATTATCAAGCACTGACATTTGGGCAAAAAGTGCTATATTTTGAAAGGCTCGAGCAATACCAAGCGATGTTCTATTATATGGCTTCATATTTAAAATTTCTTTTCCTTGATAACGAATCGATCCCTCTGATGGTGTGTATAAACCACTAATGCAATTTAACATACTCGTTTTTCCTGCTCCATTAGGGCCAATCAGTGAAAAAATTTCGCCTTTTTCAATATGATAACTGACATCATCTAATGCTTTAACACCACCAAACTGTAAAGATATTTGATCGACTTCTAACATCTTTTCCATATGTAACCTCCTTTTCCAAAAGTGATAGCGGTTTCATAAAACTTTTTAATTTTTCAGAAAACTTGTAATGACGTAATGATACAGAAACATTCTTGTAATGTCAATATAGAATCTTTTGCAATTAAAGCCAATATTTACCTATTGCTTTTTTTACAGTTTAAGCGTAAATTAAGATTATTATCATCAATCATTTATTTAAAAATAATTTATGGTATGATATGACTAATAATTATTTATGGAGGTTAAGAAGATGAATCGAAATGACTTAATTGCGCCAGAAGACTATAATATTTTCATGGAAATCGAGCGCTATGCCAATGATGAAAATCGAAAAGCTTTAATTACTGAAACCGAAGATGGCCAAGTAAAAGAATTAACGTACCCTGAATTAATTAAAAGAACGAATCAAGTAGGTAACGCTTTTTTAAATAGTGGCTTAAAAAAAGGTGATAAGATTTTAATTATGGTGCCACGTATTTTTGAAGCATATGAAGTTTATTTAGCAGCGTTAAAAACAGGAATTGTTATTATCCCATGTTCTGAAATGTTAACTAAAAAAGACTTACAATATCGTGTCACTCATGGTGAAGTAAATGGCGTTGTTTCCTACCATAAGTATGTGAACGCTTACAGCGAACTGGAGGAATATGATCAACTCAAACGCTTTGTTATCGGTGAAGCAGTCGATGGTTGGGAATTCTTAGATGAATTAAAAGCTAATGCATCTGATGAATTAGCTATCGCTAAGACGACACGTGATGATATTGCCTTCCTACCTTACACATCTGGAACAACAGGTAACCCTAAAGGGGTTGTACATACACATTCATGGGGCTTTGCTCATTTGAAGACTATTGCAGAAAACTGGCTTGATATTCAAGATGGTGATGTTGTTTGGGCAACTGCTGCACCTGGTTGGCAAAAATGGGTTTGGAGTCCTTTCTTAGCAACATTAGGTTCAGGAGCGACTGGATTTATTTATAACGGACGCTTTAAACCACAAAAAACTTTATCATTAATTCGTGATTATGGCGTTAATGTGCTTTGTAGTACACCAACTGAATACAGATTCCTATCAACAGAAGAAAATTTAGGTGACTATAAATTCCCTGAATTACGTAATCTACTATCTGCAGGTGAAGCCTTAAACCCTGAAGTAATTGATATTTTCAAAAATAACTTTGGACTTGATGTGCGCGACGGATATGGTCAAACTGAAAACACATTATTACTAGGTATTATGAAAGACACAGAGTTAAGACCTGGTTCAATGGGGAAACCTACACCTGGTAATGACGTTACGGTCATTGATGATGATGGCAATCCAGTTCCGGTTGGTGAAGTTGGAGATATTGCTTTAAAAATTGATAGCCCAGCTTTATTCCGCGAATATTACAAGGATCCTGAGCGTACAAAAGCATCAAGACGTGGCGATTATTATGTAACTGGTGACCGTGCTGAAATTGATGAAGATGGTTATTTCTGGTTTGAAGGTCGAAATGACGATATTATCATCAGTTCAGGTTATACAATTGGGCCACACGAAGTTGAAGATACGATTGAAAGCCACCCGTCTGTTCTTGAGAGCGCGGTTATTGCAAGTCCACATAAAGTACGTGGAAATATCGTTAAAGCATATATCGTCTTAAGAGATAGTGTTGACCAGAGTGATGCATTAATTAAAGAAATTCAAGATTTTGTCAAAGAAAGAACGGGTGCCTATAAATACCCAAGAGAAATTGAATTTATTAAAGAACTTCCTAAAACAACTTCAGGTAAAACAAGACGTGTTGCTTTAAGAGATTTAGATAAAAAGAGTAAACAATAATATTTAAAAAAAAGTGGCTTTAGTACAATTGTACTAAAGCCACTTTTTTATTCATTTTCAATTTTGACTGCATGGACAGCTCTAAGCAAATCAGATTTACTTAAAAATAATTCACCCACTTCAAAGGGTTGCCCGTCCTCTGTTTCTTCCATTATTTTTACGGGTATATTTATCTCATGAACAGCTGTTTCTGGAAATTGTAACCAGCGGTCTGATACCAAACATGGGACATATCCTTCACCATGTTCATTTAATTTTCTCTGATTATAAGTGATTGGAATTGGGATAACATTTGTAGTCATAAGCCATCTCTTTTCTATATATAGTAACATTCATTTTTAGTCAGCTTTTTCATTATACCATAATTCATCATCCTTTAGATTATGATGATTTGAATATTTGATTACAATTATTTTACATTTTTCCGTTACGTAACCGCTTTCTTATAGTACAATTAAAGTAAGATCGCTTTTAGTTTTATAAGGAGGTATTTGTATGTTATCAAATGAGATTAAAATCAAAGCTGCCTTATCCCCTGATCAATTAAAAAGAGATGTTTTACCATCGGACTTTAATCCGAAAATTGCTCATTCAAATGAAAAACTAACGAGCATCGTTGGTCAAGAACGGGCTGAAACTGTCATGAAGTTTGGCCTCCGCGTTAATCAAAAAGGTTACAATATTTATGTAGCTGGTAATAGCGGGGTCGGTAAAACAACATTTACAAATACATTAATCAACGAATTCGCCAAAGAAGACGCAAAATTATTTGATTGGTGTTATGTGTATAACTTTGATGATTCCTACCGTCCTAAAATGTTACAACTCCCTGTTGGGATGGGAAAACATCTACAAAGTGAGATGGAACAACTATTAATCGACTTACATGAAGACCTTCCAAAAGCATTTAATGAAGAAAGTTATCAAAAAGAACGGTCACAAATTATTAAACAAATCCAACAACGCAGTAATCACATTGTGAATACGATTGATGCGATTGCAAAAGAAGACAATTTTGTCATTCGTATGTCTGGACGTGGTTTTGTTACGGTTCCCTTAGTTGATGGGAAACCAATTACGGAAGAACAATATAAAAATTTAGATAAAGAAACGCTTAATAACTATGATGAACAATCAAGTAAACTCCAAGAGAAAATTTATGATCATATGAAACAATTGCGCGCGATAGAAAGCGAATTAAAAGCAACCTTAGTTAAATTAGAAGGAAAAACAGCTGACTCTGCCATTAGTTACCATATCGATATTTTAGAAGATAAATTTAAAGAATGTCAGCATGTGATCGATTATTTAACTGATGTTAAAGCTGATATTATTAAACACCTTGATCACTTCTTAATCAAAGGAGATAATAAACAAGAAGATCCCTTAATGCAACTCCAAAAACAGTCCACTCAAGATAAGTTTTCAAATCGTTATGTCATTAACTTACTAGTTGATAATAGTGAGACGATTGGGGCACCTGTTATTCACGCGGATAACCCCAACTATTATAATTTAATTGGTAAAGCCGAATACGAAAGCCGAATGGGTGTCATGAGTACTGATTTCACAAAGATTAAGCCAGGTTACTTACACCATGCCAATGGTGGTTATTTAATTATTCAGGCTAAAGATGTATTTTCAAAAAATTATGCCTGGGAAAGTTTAAAACACACCTTATTGAATGACCGGATTCAAATTGAAAACATCGGTGAACACGCAGGTTTATTAACGACTGTTTCGCTTAAACCTGACCCTGTGCCGCTTGATGTCAAAGTGATTTTAATCGGTAATTTTGAATTATATCAATTACTTTATCAGTATGAGGAAGACTTTAGTAAATTATTTAAAGTAAAAGTTGATTTTGATACTGAAATGAAATTCAATGATAAAAACATTAATAATATGGCCCGCTTTATTCATACACATTGTCAAAATCACAACCTACTGCCCTTTGATGATACAGCGGTCGCTCAAGTGGTTGAATATAGTGTGAGACTGGTCGCCAATCAAGAAAAGTTATCGACACAATTTAATCAGCTTGTTGAAATTATTTATGAAGCCGATACCTGGGCTAAAATGGCCAAAGATCAAATCGTCACAGAAAGACATGTCCTTAAAGCTATCAAAGAACGTGAATATCGTTTAAGTTTATATGAAGAAAAAATCCAAGAAAATATTAATCAAGGATCGATTTTAATTGATACAGATGGCTTTAAAATGGGACAAGTGAATGGCTTATCTGTTTATCAAATGGGCCAATATAGTTTCGGACGTCCGTCCCGCATTACCGCAACAACCTTTATTGGACGACAGGGCATTGTTAATATTGAACGTGAAAGTAAAATGAGTGGGAATATTCATAATAAAGGTGTCTATATTTTAAGTGGTTATTTAGGACAAATGTTTGCCCAAAAAACCCCACTGTCGTTAACTGCTAACATCGCTTTTGAACAATCCTATGGTGGTATCGATGGGGATAGTGCTTCAGCTGCTGAACTCTATGCCATCCTCTCTAGCCTTGCAGATCTTCCTCTTGATCAGGGCTTAGCTGTGACAGGTTCTGTCAACCAGAAAGGGATGATTCAACCCATTGGTGGCGTGAATGAAAAAATTGAAGGCTTCTTTGAAGTCTGTAAGCAGCGTGGATTAACAGGTAGACAAGGCGTCTTAATCCCACCACAAAATGTGCGAAACTTAATGTTAAGTGACGAAGTGATTGAAGCAATTAAAAATGGCTCCTTCCACATTTATCAAGTCCATACGATTGAAGAAGGGATTGAAATTTTAACCGGCATGCCTGCAGGGAAAGCTGATGAAAACAAGGAATACGCGGCCAATACAGTCTATAAAAAAGTGGCTGATAAATTAAATCACTTTGCAAAAAATGCTAGTAACCATACTAAATAATGACTAACCGTTCTGCTTTGCAGAACGGTTTTTTTATTTGGCAACTAACTTCGCTTTAGTTTGATCATTTTTGATTATTTAGAAGCGAACTCGTCAAAAATCAGCTTTTCTGAAAACAATCCGCCATTTTTGAGCCCTATTAAACACTTTAGCAGGGATGCGTCTTTACTTCTTTCACTTTATGCTTGAGCCATTCAAGTAGGAGGTGAACAAATATGATTGAGAAAATATTTTCACAAGAACAACGGATTTATTATCACATTCATCGCTTGCGCATTCCCTATGCATTTCATGAAGAGTTTTACGCTGAGGGGATGATTGCGCTTTGGCAAGCCTATCAATCATTTGATGAGACGCTCGGCAGCTTAGATAACCATTTAAATGCTGCGCTTAATTTTCATTTTATTGATTTAATTCGGCAAAATAAACGTGCAAGTGATGCCCAACTCTCAGCCCGCCAACAACTGATTATTAATCAAGAAACAGGAAATAAAATGACACGCAGCAATCAACTCCTCCTTGATTCACCAGGCATTTCGGTTAAAGATACCGATATTTGGCAAAAAATTAAGGCACGCCTTTCTAAACGTCAATGGACCTGGTTATCTGGCTACGTTGTCGATGGCTACTCACTTAAAGAAATCGCCAAGCAAGAAAATGTTTCGGTTGAGGCAGTTAAAAGTTGGGCGAAAGAAGCAAGACGGAAACTACGCACAGAAAAAGATTTAAAAGCACGCATCAAAAAATCACTTGAAAGGTATGATTAAATGATTCGTTTTATTAAACATTATATCCCCAAAACCAATACACGCACGAGACCTGGAGCCAAAATCACACCAAGCTCGATTACAATCCACGAAACAGATAATACACAGGTCAGAGCCAATGCCCGCGCTCACGCACTTCTCCAAGCAAATGGGAATCCCCGTCAAGCAAGCTGGCACTTACAAGTTGATGATGAGCCTGAAGTTTATCAATCACTCCCCTTCACCGAAGCGGCCTATCATTCAGGCACATACAAAGGTAATTATTCAAGTATCGCTATTGAGATGTGTGTCAATCAAGATGGTAATTATCAGCAAACTGTCTTAAATACAATTCAAGTTATAAACTTTTTAAAAGCTAAATACCCGACAATTCTACGCGTCATTCAGCATCATCATTGGAGTCGGAAAAATTGCCCCCGAATTTTAAGAAGTGCAACAGTGATGAGTTGGACAGATTTCCTCGCACAAACAAATAAAAAAACCCCTTCAACTTCCGCCAAAGCAATCCCATATCAATCAACTAACCACCTCTTTCCTAAAGGCAGTCACGTTCATCTCACCGCCAGCGCGACGCGTTACGCCACAGGTGAAAAAATCCCCAATCGCTACAAAAACAAAACATATACAGTCTTACAACGTGGGAGTAATCGTTTGTTGTTAAAAGAATTATATAGCTGGGTCCACACTAAAGATGTTGTAGCACTCAAACAAGCCGCCTTCAAGGTCGGCCAGAAAGTAAGGATTAAATCTTCAGCCAAAAAATACGCTCGCAGCACAAAAACGATTCCAAAAGCTTATAAAAATAAATCCTACACCATTCAACAAGTCGGTCAAAACGATGTCTTAATTAAAGAGTTATACAGTTGGGTTAAGAAAGACGATATTCAATAAAAAGAGGAAAGTCGCTAACTTGAGCGGCTTTCCTTTTTTGTTGTTAGTTTGTCACATATATCGTCACTCATGACCTGTGCATTACTCATGTCATTTTAGATAATGAATGAATCAGACTGATAGGAGGAATTACGATGCAACTTATTTTAGATTCGTATCAGATTACCCCAGCCACTTGTGCCTTACTGCCAACCCGTTCATTTGATCACCAAACAAAAGTAATCGAAGAAGAGCAAATCCTTTATGTAAAACAATCCCCTTTTGACGTCATCAAACATAATTGCTTACTTAATGGTGCAGATTATGCCGGACGGATTAAGGCGATTACCTACCACCTTCACTTTAAACGCAAAGTCCCAGTTGCGATTCATCCAAGAATCCACGCCTTTCCTACCCACCGCGTAAACTCGTTTGAGTGTATCTGGCTATTTGCCAAACAAATCACAAGGACGCAAGCTAAAAATAATCACTCTAAAATTGTCTTCAAAAATAATATCACATTAAAATTACCGATTTCTAATCATATTTTAATCAAGCAAACAAGGCGTTGTGCTGAAGTTGCTAATTTATACAAACAAATCAAACCAACAACTAACCCTCCGCTTCAATAATCGCTTCACTTGCGACTTTCACCGTAAATAAACAATTACCTAGAAAGCTTCCTTCCAATGAGCGCGCTCTCATAAAATTAGTTATCAATGATGTATCTGTAAAGATTGATTAGTCTTGATAATATTCGGCTTCTTTTTTATTTGCGCTTATCCGCTTTCTGATGAGTCTTAAAACTGAAATTGGATTTAAAAATCGCTTATCAAGCAATTTCACGCGGTGATTTCTAAATTTGTGATGCGTTGCGATTAATTCTTTTATTCCCAGTCCTGTTTGATAGGTGCGCACGAGTGCGTTAATACTTGATATCTTTAAATGCTTTCGTTCATAAAATAGTTGTGGCAATTCATCAATTCTTGTTTGACGAATAAACTTACCAACTTTAGTGACGCGCGGATCATTTGCTATCGCCCAAACAGCGCCATTTTTTTCAGCGTCAATTCCCATTGACCGCAACTTATAGAGTCGAAAAGATTTACCTTTATACCCACTTCTTTCCTGAATATAAAAAGCAGGACCAGATGTTTCAAGCTTAATTAATATCGCAAAAATAATTAGGATTGGTAAAGCGATCGGAAGCATGAATAATACAAGCATTAAATCGCTTATTCTTTTTACCACGGGATAAATCACCATCTTCTTTGGATGAACTAATTTTACTTCTTTGAGAATTATCTGCTTTACTATGGGTGCTTCTAATCTTTTCACTTTCCTCAGCTCCTGTTTTAGTTTGTTTTATGAACATCTCGGGATTAGAAAAATGACTTGAATAAGTAGGCACTTTCATTGGCTAATTAGATGACTCCCTCTGACCTCTTTTTTCGGCTCATCATTACTATTCGTTTAATTATCAAAAAATATACATTTTATATTTATTATTGATTTTCTGTAGTATACACGTTAGCTAAATTTATTCACTATCTTTTTATATATTATGTATATTTTATTATTAGTTTTCATGCATGCGTTATTTACCTATAAGTAAAATCATTTCTTTGATTGGATTTTTAGTAAATCAATTGTCATTAAATCGACACCAAATACGTCACGGATGACGTGGTGATTCAGTCCTTCTCACTTGATAGTTATTTTAAAGGGAGGTTGAAGCCATGGAGTCTGATGAGTTATTACTACTAGACGTTTTTACGACACATTTAAAAACCAAGCGACTACATAGCGGGATGTCACAAGATAAATTATCTGAATTAAGCGGGGTCAGTATTGAAACAATTAGTCGAACAGAAAATAACAAGACAAATCCACTACTCACAACATTTATCCAACTTGCTATTGTTTTAGAAATCGATGTGAATGAGATCATAGAAAAATATAAACAACAAACACAATAGTTTAATTCATTTAAATTATAAAAAAACACTAGACTGAGCAGGATAATAATCTGTTCAGTCTAGTATTTTTTTGTCAAAGTTATCCTTAACTATTTACTTTGCTCGAATAACTTTTGGTTTCAATGCTAGATGTTCTTTTGTTGTTGGGATATAGACGGCAATTGCAATAAAGCAACTAAGTAAAAAGGCAAAGGCAAATAAACCAATTAAACCATAATTGTTGAGTGCTTGGAGATTAATAAGTAAGATGGTTAAAATCACAAGAGCACTCGCCAAAGCATAATGACCTACTTTAGCATGAGCAGAAAAGAAGTTTACTTCAAGTTTCCCTAGTTTTTGAACGAAGGTGATCGCAACTAAGCTTGTTATATTGACTGACATACCAATCCAAACAGGATGGACATTTAAATAGAATTGATCTGGTGCCCAGCCGCCTAAATGATACCAAATAACACCAGATAAAAAGCCAGTTATCATTGAACCAACAACCGCTTCTTTTGTTGCAGCTCGCCAAAATAAAACAGCCAGGACGGGCGCAAATGTCGCTGAATTTCTCATCGTCCAAGCAAGCACGTTCCACCAAGCCGCTTGTTCGGTTCGCAACAGACCAAAGACAATCATCAATCCAGTCAAAATAAGCAGTGAGCGCTGTGTATAAATAATTAACTTCTCAGGCGTGGCAGTTGGATTGAGCGCACCACCTAAGTCTTTTCCTAAGCTCGTCGCACCGGAGAATTGACAGGGCGCACCCCAACTTAAGGCACAGGCCCAAATTCCTAAAAAGAATAAGGCTACAAGCGGTGCGGGTAAGACTTGCATGAGGTACTCGGGTAAAGCGACAAGACCAAGTGTCGAACCTGGAATAACAATCGCAGCTGAAAGACCAAATAAAACACCTAAAAGGACAAATGGAATCCCAAATACCGCAGCAAGCTTCAAACCTTTTTGACCCTCTTCAGGTGTCCGGCAAGATAAGGCCATTTGAAAAGCAGCTTGGGCTAGAATGACATTCACAATAAAGGTCCCAAACCAAGCAACGATTACTTGAAGACCCGCACTCCCCCACTGGAACATTTCTGGATTTATTTGTGCGTAAGCACGTAAACCCTCAATCCCTGGATTGATGAAAAAAGCAATCAGCCCAATTACAAACATGATAATAAATATAAAGAAATTAATCGTTTGTGTTAAAGCAATCGACCACATACCGCCTGCCTTCAAATAAAGATATAATAATATCGCAGTAAAGGCGACAGATAAAGTTAATGAAATACCTGTAAAGACGTGAACAGCTGATGCAAAGGCAATCGCCGTTGCAACCGACCACATCGGAAAGGCAAATGCCGTAATCGCACCTGCAAATCCTAGTGCTGTTCGGCCATATCGTTCACCAATTAGCCCAGAGACGGTAACGACGAGTTTTTCCCTAAAGGGACCAATAATCACAAAGGCGATAATCAGGACTTGGACTGTTTCGGCTACACCGTACCAAATCGCAGAAATCCCTGTTAAGTAGGATAATTCTAAAATTGAAATAAAGGTTGATCCAGAAAATAACCCAGTTATACAAAAAGCAACAATCCATTTATTAAATGTCCGACCACCGACAAAGTAACCCTGCTTTTTTACTGCTTTCTTTCTCGATAGCTGACCCGCGACGATTAAACCCGCTGTATAAATAAGAGCAAAACTAATTAACCACCACCCATATGAGGTCATTTCACATCACCTACTAAGAGCCAATTTAACTCAACATCGATATCGGCATCATAAAATAAATTTAAAGCAGGGCATCTCTTTTCAACAAGGGCTTTTAATTCTGCTAGTTTTTCTGCTGGTTCATTTGTCTCAAACCAAATCGTATTAATTACCTGCTTAAAATGTGGACTCACCTGATCAATCCCTTGGACACCTCTTGGGTCGATTGTACCGACTGACTTTGCTTTAAGGTGAGTAAAGTGAAAGCCGATTTCATTGGCAATCCTTTCTACAATGACTAAGACGCAGCCATTAAAGGACCCTAATATATATTCCATGGGTGTCGGTGCTTGATTCGTTCCTCCACCTCGAATAGTTTGATCAATCGTAAAGGAAAAATCGCGTACATAACTCACACTTTTTACCGGACCCACTCTTTCACAGCTTGTTTCGATTTCTCTTAAATTTTGCTTAATATGTAATTGACTCATTTCTTCTCCCCCTATTTTTGATTACTCAGATACATTTACTATGGTTTAATATTAAAAAAATAAAAAAAGCCCTCCTCTCAAATTGATGAGAGAAGAGCCTGTTCTTTACTTAAAT
>CALZEK010000017.1 GCA_945639745.1 uncultured Bacillaceae bacterium | reverse complement strand
CATTAGATCCAGAACTTGTAGGTGAAGTATTAACTGCTATGAAATTACTTGCAGATAAGGGAACAACCATGTTAGTAGTGACACATGAAATATCTTTTGCCAAAGAAGTAGCAACTAAAGCTATTTTTATGGATAAAGGTGTTATTCTGGAAGAAGGTATCCCAAATGAAATGCTTACTCATCCAAAAGTTGAGCGAACAAAACAATTTTTAAAACGCGTCATTCCAGAAGAATTCATTTATAATATATAATAATTTACAAGGAGGATAACGATGAGTTTATTAAATAAAAATAACTTTCAAGAACGTTATCAATATCTAGATAAAGTTGTACATACATTTACTAAAGTATTAGAAAATGATAAAAATTTAAGTTTCCCATTTGAAAACTTTCAAAAATTAATCGATATTAATTATCAAAGTTTATCCCTAAAAAAAGCAGATGGTGGTCTTGATATAAACTTAACAGAGTTTTTAAAGTATCAAGAAAAAATAGCTACAGTAGACGCTTCAACTGCACTCGGAATTGGTTGGCACATGGGCGTTCTTGGACGTATTCATGATAACCCTAATTGGAATAAAGAAGTTTACCGAGAAGTTATTGAAGCAATCAAATCCAAAGGTGCACTTATTAATAATGTAGCAAGCGAACGTGCTACTGGTAGTCCAACTCGGGGTGGAAAGCCAGAAACAACAGCTCAAAGAACAAAAGATGGTTGGTTAATTAATGGTAGAAAAACCTATACAAGTTTAGCTCCAATTTTATCCTATGCAATTGTAACAGCGACAATTATAGAGTCAGATGAAGTAGCGCAATTTGTAGTAAATACTAAGTTAGATGGCGTTTCTGTAGATGAAACATGGAATTCGATAGCAATGAGAAGTACAGGATCACACGATTTAGTATTTGAAAATGTAAAAGTAAGAGATATTGATTATGTTAAAATGACAAAAGAAGAAACATCAAAACCACTCGCTTGGTTATTACATGTTCCAGCTTGTTATCTTGGAATTTCTCGAGCAGCAAAAGATGAAGCAGTCAACTTCTCAGTCAACTTCAAGCCTGCAGGACTAGACCATTCATTAGCAGAACTACCAACAATTGAACAAAAATTAGGAAAAATAGAATTGCTTTATATGCAAAGTAATGAATTTCTATATAGCATTTCTAGAAAATGGGACGAAAGTAATGAAGATGAACGGATCGCATTAAAACCTAAATTAGAAGCAGCTAAAGTTATCATAATAAATAATGGAATCGATATTGTTGATCAAGCAATGCGTATAGTAGGGGCTAGAAGTTTGGCAGAAACACATCCTTTACAAAAGTGTTATCGTGACATTAGAGCAGGATTACATAATCCACCAATGGAAGATATTGTCTATAGTAATTTAGCTAAAGAAATGGTAATCCAGTATTGTAATAAATAAAATATATAATGAAAGTGTTTAAAACCGATATAATTGACAATATAGATATATTTAGGTATACTAATATGTAGTGATTCATTATATCGGTTTCGTAGCTCAGCTGGGAGAGCGCCACCTCGACAAGGTGGAAGTCGGGGGTTCGAGCCCCTCCGAGACCATCATGAAAAACCTCTAACCTATATAGGTTAGAGGTTTTTTTATTTTTAGTCATAATCAAAAAATAGTGTGTTAAACTAATGGTAATCAAAAATGGTAGTTATCACATTCAAATAAAAGGTGGTATAAAAATGAATGAATTAATAACGATGGATCAATTAGCTAAAAAGATGGAAAATGAAGATTTAATCATTGTCGACTGTCGCTATGAGCTCAATAACTCTGAAGCTGGTAGTGAAATGTATCAAGTAGATCATATTCCAAATGCAATGTTCTTTGATTCAGGAAAAGATTTATCAGGGCCCAAATTAGAACATGGTGGACGACATCCTTTACCTGATATGAATATTTTCATAAATAAACTTGGTGAGGCCGGGATTGATAAGACTAAGCATGTCGTGGCTTATGATGATCAAAAAGGGGCTTTTGCGGCAAGGTTTTGGTGGATGTTAAAATATTTAGGTCATGATAATGTTTCTGTTTTAAATGTTAATTATTCGACTTGGAAAAAGCAAGGCTATCCAATTACAAAGGAAACTTCAGTCGTTAAACAGACTCGTTTTATCCCTGAAATACGTTCTCATATGGTTGTAGATGTTAATCAAGTAAAACAAGCAGTTGAAGATGATAAAATTAAAATAATTGACTCACGAGCTCCAGAACGATATAGAGGTGAAATTGAACCGCTTGATAAGAAAGCAGGTCATATTCCAACGGCAGAAAATTGGTTTTGGGAAGATAATATTGAAAGTAATGGAAACTGGAAGTCAAAACAAAAATTAAAAGAACGTTTTTCGTCTTTAGAAAATGAAGATTTGATTATTTATTGTGGTTCAGGTGTCACAGCAAATGTAAATATCCTTGCTTTGGCAAATATAGGGAAAGAAGCGTCACTTTATATAGGAGGCTGGAGTGATTGGTCATCGTATGAAGATAATCGAGTTGTCACAGAAAAAAATTAAACAAACAAGCAACTGTTTTTTAACAGTTGCTTGTTTGTTTAATGACATCATTATTCTTTAATAAATAAAACACAATAAAAGTAAGCGTTATCAAAAGGATACAATAGCTCTTCGATGTAAATTATAGTTGGAGTGAATATTCCCCCCGAATATAGGTTTATATAAGCAAATATGATGAAATATGATTGAAATAAGCGTTTGAGTAATGGAATTTATAGTTATATGATTAATATAGTTATTTTATAAAAAGGGGGAGCAGTCAAATGAAGCGATTTATAATATCATTACTTGTACTTATACCAATTTTATTTCTAGTGGCATGTGGTAGTTCAGAAGAAGATAACGGAGCCAAAGAAGGATCAGGTGAAGGAAAATTAGTTGAATTACAAGAAAAAGGAAAAATTAAAATAGGTTTTGCTAATGAAAAACCTTATGGTTATGAAAACGATGAAGGTGAATTAACAGGAGCGTCAGTAGACACAGCTAAAGCTGTTTTTGCTGAATTAGGTATTGAAGAGGTAGAGGGTCATTTAGCAGATTATGATCAATTAGTACCTGGATTAGGTGCAGGAAAATACGATGCGATTACCTCTGGTATGGCAATTACTCCTGATCGTTGTGAAAATGCAGCCTTCGGTGAGCCAGACATGAAATATGGTGAAGGTTTAATCGTTCAAAAAGGAAATCCTCTTAATCTTAAAAGTTATAAAGACATTGCAGATAATGAGGATGCAACAATCTCAATTATGTCAGGAGCGACAGAAAATGATTTTGTCGTTTCAGAAGGTGTAGATGAATCACAAATTCAAGGTGCACCAGATATTCCTGCAACGATTGCAGCTGTAGAATCGGGTCGTGCAGATGCAACTACAGGAACAGAAATGACATTGATCATGGCGCTTGAATCAGCTGACTCAGATAATTTAGAGTTTGTTGAAGACTTTGAACAACCAGATATTCCTGGAGTACCAAGTTATGGTGCAGTTGCTTTCCATCCAGATCAAACAGAACTTTTGGAAGCATATAATGAAAAATTAGCTGAATTAAAAGAAAGTGGAAAAATTGCTGAAATACTAGAAGATAATGGATTTGATGGAGAACGTAACTATCCAGAAGATGATGTAACAGCAGAAATGGTTTGTAAAGGTGAAGAATAAAATATTCTGACCGAAAGACAAAGCTCCAGAGGTTAACTCAAAACCTAACTGGAGCTTATTCCATTCTAAATGATTGAGAGGAGTGATGACAATTTCAGCGATCTCTGAGATATTTCCAGTACTTGCTCAAGGTTTAAAAATAACTATTTTAATTTTACTTGCATCAGCAGTATTTGGTTATTTTATGGCTTTTGTTGCAGGGTTTGGCAGATTATCACGTTTTTTTATAATTAGGAAATTGTCAGGATTATATATTGAAATTTTTAGAGGCACATCATTAATCGTTCAACTTTTTTGGTTATATTATGCTTTACCAATTCTATTTGATATTCACTTAGGAAATGATTTTTGGGTTGGTGCTCTTGCAATTGGATTAAACTATGGTGCATACATGTCTGAAGTTGTTAGGACGTCAATAAATTCAGTTGCAAAAGGGCAAAAAGAAGCTTCAATTGCACTTAATATGAGTAGCTTTCAACAAATGAGATTCATTATTTTTCCTCAAGCTTTACGCATGATGTTACCGGAATTTGGGAACTATCTAATCCAAATGTTAAAGGCTACATCACTCGTATCTTTAATCGCTTTAAAAGATATTTTATATTATGGTGAAATCATGAGAAGTTCAAACATATCAATGGCACCTACAATCTATTTACTCATATTAGTATTTTATTTCATTATCGCCTTACCACTCATATTCTTAACACGTAAATTAGAAAAAATGTCTAAGAAAGGAGTGGCTTCACAATGAGTAATTGGAAATGGGATGTATTTTATGATGCTTTTCCGTATATAATAAAAGGCTTATGGATTACAGCAGGGTTAACTATAGCAAGCTTTGTTTTTGCACTTGTATTTGGGTTTGTTTGGACGTTTTTAAGACGTGTTCCATTTAAACCATTTCAGTGGATTGTTGTGTGGGTGATGGAATTTATTAGATCAACCCCTCCATTGGTCCAATTATTTTTTATTTATTATGCCTTTCCACAAATACCAGTGATTGGAATGACATTAAGTCCTTTTGTAAGTGGTATGATAGGTTTAGGTGTTCATTTTAGTACATATATTAGTGAAGTTTATCGTTCTGGGATTGAAGGTGTAGACCAGGGACAATCAGAAGCTTCAACAGCACTTAACTTTTCGACATATAAAAAATGGACAAAAATTATCCTCCCACAAGCTATACCACCAACTATTCCAATGCTTGGAAACTATTTAATTATTATGTTTAAAGAAGTTCCACTAGCATCAACGATAGGTGTTATAGGTATTTTACAACTAGCGAATAATTATGGTGCAAAAACATGGGATTATGTTGAACCACTAACTATCGTAGCAATGTTATTTTTATTATTAAGTTATCCATCAGCTATATTAATTAAAAAATTAGAAAATAAAATGAATCGAAACTTTGATAAAAATAAAATGTTAAAAGAAACGAATTAAAGGAGTGAGTATAATCGTTAAGCCGATTGTGACGTATAAAGGGGTTCATAAGAATTTTGGCGATGTTGAAGTGTTAAAAGGCATTGATTTAAACATCGCACCTGGTGAAAAAGTAGCTATTATCGGACCGAGTGGGTCAGGTAAAACAACAATCATTAGACTGCTAATGACATTGGAAGAACCGTCTGCAGGAGATATTTATGTAGAAGGTAATAATTTATGGAAAATGCAACGTGGTAATAAAATGGTTCGTGCCAATGAAAAACACTTACGAAAAATTCGCAGTGATATAGGTATGGTATTTCAACATTTTAATTTATTTCCTCATATGACAGTACTAGAAAATTGTGTTATATCTCCTGTTGAAGTTCAAGGAATTGATAAACAAACAGCCAAAAAGCTAGCGATGGAAATGCTCGAAAAAGTAGGTTTAAAAGATAAATTAGACAAATACCCTGATCAATTGTCAGGTGGTCAAAAGCAAAGAGTTGCAATGGCTCGTGCTTTAGTTATGAAACCTAAAGTTATGTTATTTGATGAAGTTACCTCAGCACTTGATCCTGAGCTAGTAGGTGAAGTTTTAGAAGTTATTCGAGACCTAGCAGAAGAAGGAGAAATGGCAATGATTTTAGTAACACATGAAATGGATTTTGCACTTGATGTGGCTGATCGAGTGTTATTTCTAGATAAAGGTGTTATTGCAGAACGAGGCACAGCAAAAGAGGTTATAGAAGAATCTAAAAACGAACGTCTTCAAGAATTCTTAAAAAGATTTAGAAGTTAAAAAAATGCGTTTTAGTTCAGTTATGAACTAAAACGCATTTTAAATTTAATTTAAATTATATTTTGAATAATAGAAGTCTCTCTTTTCATTCCAATCAGCTAAAGATGTTTGAAAGACAACTTGTTGATTATTATTTTTATCATAAACTGTAACTTGTTCTTCATTTGAATCAACTAAATATCTACCATTTTCTGCGCTATCAACTTGATCAATTTCTACGGCAGAATTTTCATTTGCAACACTATTATCTAACTGAGCTCTTCGATCAATTGTCTGATCTGATGCACTTAAGTTTTGATATTCAAATTTTTCTGTATCAGAGAGTGTATCTTCGTGTTTGAAAATCGACATAAAAGTTAATGCAAAAACTAAAAACAAAATGGGTAATGATTTTACTAAAATCTTTTTCATTAATTAAACAACCTCCAAGGTTATAATGTAATTCTATTCATCTGAAGCCTGCCAAGTACCTGGACGTCTAGGATCAGCTGCACCAAATAATTCTTCTGCTTTTTTGTCATAAACAAGGGCCTGTATACCACCATAGAACTCGGGATCAGTAATGTTATATATTTCATAGCCCATAACTCTTAATTTACTTTGAACACTTTTATCTAACTCTGTCTCAGTAAAGATATCAGTTCCTTCTACGTAAAAGCGGTCTTCGGCAATTGACTCATTCCAATCACCACCAAGTAAGAGATATTTGGTTAAGATACTACTTACGACAGATGGAATACGTTTTCCACCTGGTGATCCAATTCCAATTGTTTTTTCGTCATTTATTAAAATACTCGGGCTTGTAAAACTTCTAGATACTTTTTCTGGTTCTAAAAAGTTAGGTGAATCATTAGTTAAACTATAATTATCAATTTGGTTATTTAAGAAGAAACCTGCAACATAATCACCCGAACCAAAGAAATTTCCAAGTGTGTGTGTTGCTGAAACCATCATATTGTCTTTATCGACAACAACAAAATGAGTCGTGTTATCGTGATCTTCTTCATCAGAGATAGAATCATTGATCTTATAGTTTTTAGATACTTTCTCTGGATTAAAGTTCTCTATTAATCTTTGTGAATACTCGATTGATGTGACTCGATTTGCATCAATTTCAGGTGATAGTTTAGGGTCACCAATGTTATCTAAGCGATCAGCATAGGCGCGTTTACTAATTTCACCAAATAAGTGAATGTAGTCAACCGGATTCTCAAGATCGTCAATATCAGCTAATTCAGCCATTTGTAACATTTGAATTAAAGTAACTCCTGCAAGTGGTGGTGGAGCTGAATAAACGTCATATCCAGCGAATTTACCGTGTGCAGGTTCTTTAATTTCTACTTCAAAGTTAGTTAAGTCACTCGGTTCAATTTCTGGAACAAAATCTAACAGAGCATCGGCAACTTCACCTTCATAAAATCCTTTTGATCCTTCATTTTTAATCTTAGTCAGTGTTTCAGCTAATTCTGGTTGAACTAATTCCTCATTTGCCTCAAGAAGACGGTTCTCAGGAAAATAATCGGGCATTTCTGGAACGTTCATCCGGCTAGCACCTCTTTCAAATCGGCTAGCTAAATTATTGTTAATGGGAAACCCTTCATTAGCCATTTTAATAGAGGGTTCAATTAATTCAGCCATACTCATTGTTCCTAAGTCACTATTAATTTTTTCCATACCTTTTACAAACCCAGGAATAGCAAACGTTTCAGGAAGTCCACCAGATTTAGGTGCTTCTTCTCTATATTGATAAACAGTTGGTGCTTTATCATCATCTTTATTGATTAGAGCAACACCACCGCCACCTATACCAGAACCAAATGGCTCAACAACTCCTAACATATATGAAACAGCGACTGCAGCATCAGCAGCATTACCGCCATTTTCAAGAACTTGCATTCCAGCTTCAACAGCTAGCGGATGTGAGGCACTAACGCCATATCCTTGATCAGTTTGAATGGCTTCTGATTCTTCTACACCATAATCAGGACCATCTGAAGAAGTAAAAACACCTTCTTTAGCGTAGATGAAAATCACACCAACAAACACAAATATTGAAAGATACATTATTAACCGTTTATTACTCATTCAAGTAACTCCTTATTCATATTTAGTCAAGGTCTATATATAAACGACCAGATTCTTTTTTGAACTGACTTTTCTCTAACTTACCTGTTAACTGCTGGAAAATTTTATTTCTAGCATAGGGATTTTTTGTTACATAAGGTTGAGCTTCTTTTAATCTAACTGGAATAATTTCAATGCTTTTCTTTCCATCTTTATCTATATGATATTGTGCAATCGCACTATCTTTTGTCCGCGTCCATCCTTGGTCGAAAATAAAGTTACCTAAGCTATAAAAAACAACAGAGCCGTTATCAAACACTTCAATTTCAGATAAAACGTGGGGGTGGTGACCTACAATAATATCCGCACCAACATCAGCCATAATTTTTGCCATTTCCTTTTGTCTCTTACTTGGTTTTTTATTATATTCGATTCCCCAATGAACATTAACGATAACTAAATCAGCATTCTTTTTGGCTTCTTGAATAGCAGGGACAATATTTTCAGGGGTTGCTCTTGCGACACCTGCTGTATATCGTTGGGCTGAGAAACCTTTTACAAGCACATCAGTAAAGCCAAGTGTTGCAACTCTTTGTCCATCATAGTCCGCATATTCAACTTCAGTAGCTTCCTCGACATTATTACCAGCACCAACATGTGGCATGCCTAAATCATTAAAAGTATCTAATGTTTCAACTAAAGCGTTTGGACCATAGTCCATCATGTGGTTGTTGGCTAAGTTAATGACAGAAAATCCAGCATTCTTAATTGCGTGAGCACCTTCTAAGCGAGAAAATAAATGAATGTTTTTTTCTGATTTTTCTCCTTCATATACCTCTTCTTTTTGTAAGAGAACAGGGTTTTCAAAATTACCTGAAACATAATCAGATTGATTAAAAACAGGTTGAACTTTTTCAAAGAGATAATCTGAACCATGTTTTTCAATCACTTCATTAACGTGTCTACCCATCATTATATCACCAACAAAGGAAGCTGTAAAAGTAGTTTCATCATTTTTTACCTTAGCAACACTTGTATTAGCAAAAAGAACGTATGTTAAGATGAGAAAACCTGTAACGATAACGCCTAAAAGAGCTTGTCGACCAGTTTTTTTCTTTTGATTTTTAATGAATAATTGAATTTTTTCTTGTAAGTTTAACTTTTTATACATTTAAATTCTCCTTATACTAAGTAATATATACTTAAGATGATAAAAGTTAATCCACTTAGTAATAAAGTACTTCCGATTGTAATAACTGTACCTTGTTTTTCCATTGTGTTAGCTATTAATCCAGGAACAATAACACCAATACCTCTAAATTCTAGTATTTCAAAGGGCATGACGGGATAAAAATAATCTAGAATCATTTTTAAAGTAATACCGACAATTAACATTGCAGCAAATTTTCTTCTACCATATAAAATAGTGACACGACTAATTCCAAATGTAACGATTAAGTATGTTAAAAAGCTTACAAATAAAATAACAACAATAAAGATAGGTTGATCAAAAATTAATGCCATATAACCTGGTACAACAAGTCCAGCAGGTATAATCCCTGTTCTTTCTGTAAATAATAAACTTAAAACAACGCCAAGTACAAGTGCTATATATAAATCAGTTCCAAACATTATTAATTCTCCTCATCAACTAGTAAGTTTATTAAAGGCTCTGCTGCCCCGTGAATATTTCCCACACCAAAAATAATATTATTATTAAGCTTATCTTGTAAAATTTGATAAATTTCGTCAGTTGTTTTGTGTTCTAGATTAAGTAATTCTTCTACTTTAATCGACTGATTATCTACAGCATGAATCACAGGTTCTACTGTTGTTCCAATTAAGATTAAAGTTGAAATATCTAGATGTGGTAAAACATCCTCAACAAATTGAATTGTTCTGTCAACTCGATCATTTCTACAATTCATTATAACAATTGAATCCTTACTTGTGTATCCTTGTTCTAAAATTCGATTCCAAATGTTAATCGTAGAGGATGGATCGTTAGCAGCAAAGGCGTTAATAAAGTAACCTGTACCATGATTAGAAGTAAGTGAATGAATTTTCATAGCTCCAGGGTCAGGCGTTGCTTTTAACATACCTCGTGCAGCAACAATTGGGTCAATCTCTAATGCTTCAGCAACTGCAAATGCAAGAGCAGCATTTTCAGGAAATACCATATAATTAAATTGACTTAAAAATTGTTCTGAAACAGCATCATTATTAGCAACAATCACATTCGTATTACGCTTTTTTGCTTCAGCTTTAAAGAAGTCAACATATGGACTTTCAGATACAATAAGCGTGCCGTTGTGAGGTATGGTTGCCAGAAAAGCATCAGCAATTTGATCTAATGTAGGCCCCATAACATCTAAATGGTCTTCTAGGACATTTACGATAACGCCAATATTAGCTTGTAACATTTTTTCTTGAAAAATAATTTGATAATCAGGGTTTACAGCCATACATTCACTAACAAGAGCATCAGCTCCAAGGTCTGAAGCTATTTTTACAACATCTTTTTGTTCGCGAATATTTGGTCCTTCTGGACGCCTCAAAATCGGCTCTTCATCTTTATCCCAGTAGATCATCCGGGCTGAAGTCCCTGTTGTTTTACCTATTGTTTTATAACCCGCTTCTTTTAAGATTCCATTTGTTAATCTAGTAACAGTAGATTTACCACGAATTCCATTAATATTAACTCTAACAGGAATAGATTCGATATGTTTTTTGTGTCTGGACCATTCATACATACCAAAAATTAGGAGTAATCCTAGTGAAATGGGGATTATTATCATATGCTTCATCCTTTAATTGTATATTTATAAGAAAATCATTTAGTCTCCTTAGACATACTATCATTTTTTTAAAAAATAATCCTCTTTTTTATGTTATATTTTGATGACATTTTGATATTATGAGTAACATTAATAAAAATTTGATATATCTAACTAAAAGTAGTAAGGTCATACTTTATAAACAGTAAAAAAAGCATCTTTAAATTGAATTTTCAGAAAAGTCACTATTTAGAAAACGAAAGAAGAGGGATTATATTTTGGATACAGAAATGTCAAAGTCTAATTATATTATTTTAGGATTCACATTATTTGCTTTATTTTTTGGTGCGGGAAACTTAATATTTCCGGCAGAATTAGGTCAATATTCAGGTAGTAATTTATTAACAGCAGCGATTGGTTTTGCCATAACAGGGGTCGGTTTACCTTTACTTGGTATTATGGCGATAGGCTTTTCAAATAGTAATAATTTGCAAGCCTTGGCAGGACGAGTTCATCCTGTCTATGGGATGTTATTTACTGTGATGCTTTATTTAACAATAGGACCGTTTTTTGCAGCGCCTCGTACAGGTGCTGTTGCCTATGAGATAGGATTTGCTCCATTTATAAGTGAAGCTAATCTTAATTTAGGGTTATTTATTTTTACTGTTTTATTTTTTGGAGTAACCCTATGGCTATCCTTAAATCCGGCTAAATTAGTTGATCGAATTGGAAAGGTTTTAGCACCAGCATTAGTTGTTTTGCTGGGAGTGTTATTGATTACTGCTTTTATAAATCCAATGAGTGATATAGGAGAGGCTCAAGAAGCTTATGTTTCTGCTCCATTTACGACAGGATTTGTTGAAGGATATAATACAATGGATGCACTTGCATCTTTAGTTTTTGGAATAATAATAATTAATGCTGTTACTGCAATGGGTGTTAAGTCACGTAAAGGCATATTGATTGCAACAGGTAAATCAGGATTCGTTGCGATTGTCTTATTAGGTGTTATTTATTTAGGTATTGCATACTTAGGAGCAACAAGCATTGGAGAATTAGGTTATTTTGATACTGGAGGACCTGTTTTAAGTGGTGCAGCATCACACTATTTTGGAATAACTGGAATGATTCTTCTAGCTGTTTTAATTACCTTAGCTTGTCTAACGACGAGTATAGGTTTAATGATGGCATGTGGTGAATACTTTAATACCTTAATTCCAGGGATTAGTTATAAAGTTTTTGTTGTTTTATTTACATCATTAACATTTATTATCGCTAATTTTGGTTTAGCACAAATTATTAATTATTCATTGCCTGTTTTAATGTTGTTATATCCGCTTGCGATAGCTATTATAATCTTGGCATTTACTTCGCCCTTATTTAAACATAGACGATTTGTTTATATCGCCACAATCATTGTGACATTTGCAGTTAGTCTTATCGATGGTATAAAAACATTGTGTGAAACGCTCGAGATGGATTATTATGATTGGTTAATTCCGATTATGAATTTTTATAGTAAATACTTACCATTATATGCTGAAGGATTAGGTTGGTTTGTTCCATTTATGATTGTTTTAATTATTTTAACAATTTATGTTCGTCTCTTTAAAATGGATTCAAAAAAAGTGAGTTAATTAAAATATCCTTAAACTAAGTATATCTAATCTTAGTTTAAGGATATTTTTATAATGGACAAAAGAATAGTAAAAAGTGTATAATAGTAACACTAGAAATTAGTATAATTTGAAAGAAATAATTTATAGAGAACATTTTAATAGTCTAATTAAAATTGGAGGTGGGTACATGGGAATAGGAAGTATCGGTGTACCAAGCTTAATACTCATACTTATAGTTGCCTTACTTATTTTTGGCCCTAATAAATTACCTGAGTTAGGTAAAGCAGTAGGAGAATCATTAAAAGGTTTTAAAGACGCTACAAATTCACTCATGTCAGATCATGATGAAGAGAGTAAAAAGAATAAAGATGACAAAGAAGAATAAATAACCTTACGAGAATATTCTCGTGAGGTTTTTTAATGGAGGAAGTACTATTATGTGGTTAATATTTTCAGTTATAACTGCCCTGGCCTGGGGTGGAGCAAATTTATTTTATAAAAAAGGTAGTCATGTTGAGGATAAAACAAGTCATTTAAAGATAGTTATTATGGTAGGTTTAGCAATGGGAATTCATGCAACTATTTATGGCTTAGTAAAAGAGGTAGATTTTGTTTTATATGATATGATTTTATATTTACCTGTTTCAGCAATGTATATTATTTCAATGACGATTGGTTATGTGGGTTTGAGATATATTGAGCTTTCAATTGCAGCACCTGTTCAAAACTCATCAGGCGCAATGAGTGCAATTCTTTTATTCATATTTTTCCCAAGAGAATTAAGTATCCTTACAATTTTTGCTGTAATATTTGTTTGTTTTGGTGTTATTGGTTTTGGTGTTTTTGTTTTTGTTGGTGTTTTTTTTGTTGTTTTTTGTTGTGTTTGTTTTATTG